>DATKAL010000042.1:0-19066 GCA_035498135.1 Anaeromyxobacter sp. | reverse complement strand
GGCCGCCTCCCGGAGGCAGGCGCGGGCGTCCTCCGCCTTCTGGTCGGGCACCCGCGGGAGGAAGGCGGCCAGCGGGCCGCGCGCCTCCCGGGCGAGGCGCGCGGCGTCGATCAGCCGGGGCCAGGTCCGCTCGGTGTAGTGGAGCGCCGTTCCGGCCGCGACCAGCGCCCGCTCCCCCGGCCGGCCCAGGAGCCCGGCGGCGCGCGCCGCCCCGGCGGCCACCCGGACCTGCACCAGCGGGAGGGTGAGCGGCCGGTAGCCGTGCTCGCCGTCGGCGTGGAGGAGCGCCACCTCGCCGTCGTCCACCAGCTCGCCGTCGCGGTAGGCGGCGAAGATCCGCCCCACTCCGATGACGCCGTGAGGCCCGAGCTCCGCGGCGCGGAGCGCGCCCATGCTCGAGGCCCCGAAGACCGCCACCCCGGCGTCGAGCGCGGCGAGGAGCTCGTGGTGCCAGACCGAGGGGACGGTGTCGAAGAGGCCGTCCACCAGGGCGATGGCGAGGGGGCGCTCGGGGAGGAGGGCGAGCACGTCGCCGGCCCGGGCCGGCGGGAGCACCCGGCAGGGCGCGATCCGCCGCGCCCCGGCCGCGGGGAGCGACGGGCCGAGGAAGGCCACCAGGTCGCCGGGCCGTGCGCGCCTCATCCGAGCAGCTCCGAGCAGCGGAGGCCGGGCACGAGCACCTTCACGACGGCGAGCGGGGCGGGGAGGTCGACGGCCGCGATCGGCCCGCGCCCGGCCCGGGCGAGCCGGGCCACCACCGCCGGCAGGAGGGTCGGCCCGCGGGCCCGGAGGTCGCGGGAGCCGCTCGCGCGGCGGCGGGGGCGGGCGGCGGCGCAGCGCTCCGCCAGGACGCGGGAGGCGGCGCGGTCGCCGTGCAGCACGTCCTCGCGGGCGCCGTGGATCTCGGTGGCGCGCGACTGGGCGGCCTCGAGCAGGGCGGCCTCGAGCGCCAGCTCCTGCGTGGGCCGGCAGGCGTAGCCGGCGGCCACCGGGACCGGGCCTCCCTCCTCGTCCACCAGCAGGGCGGCAGCCACCGGGAGGCCGAGGTCGCCCGTGCCCGCGCCGTCGGGAGCGCAGTCGAGCAGGTGGACCTCGAATCCTCGGGCGGCGAGCCGGCGGGCGAGCGCGGCGGCTCGCGGCGCCGCGGCCTCGAGCGAGGCCGGATCGAGCAGCCGGCGGGCGAGCGCCCGCTCCGTGAACCCGTCCGGCAGCGCCCGCGCCAGCTGGTCGCGCTCGATCGCCTCGAGCAGCGCGTGGAGCAGGGCGAGGCCCCGGGCCGGGTGCGCCCCCATCCCGTTCGACGTCCAGCAGACCCCGGCCGCGCCGAGCAGGCCCGACCCGGCCGGCGGGCAGTGCACCGCCGCGGCCGGGACCAGGGCGCGGCCTCCGGGGCCGCGGCCGGGGCCGATCACCGTCGCCCAGGTCCAGGCGAGCCGGGCGGTGCCCGGGGCGTCCGCCCCGAGCTCCTCCGGGTCGATCACCCGCACCCCCGGCCCCTGCGCGGCGCGGACCTCGGCGGCGCTCCCGAGGGGCCCCGGGGAGGCGCGCTCCGCCGCCCACAGCTCGGCCGCCTCGGCGAGCGCGCCCCGGGCGGCGTCCTCGAAGGTCGCGCCCTTGCCGTTCGTCACCTGGAGGACGTGGCCGCCCGGCCGGATCGCCGCCGCCACCTCGACCCCGGTCCGGTCGAGCCCCGTCACCCGGGCGATCCGTGTCACTCCCAGTGCGACCTGGAGATCCCGGAGCCGGGCGTCCCGAAGGGGGCGGGGGTGCGGGGGCATGGCGCCTTATATCCTGGCGAAGCCTCCGGGCCGAAGCCCGGGCGCGTGGAAAGCGGTCTCAGGAGGAGCGGGGATGCCCGAGAGTCCGGTCGACGTCGCGCTCGCCCACTACGAGAAGAACTCCGCAATCTACCTGGACGAGCTGAAGCGGCTGGTCCGGATCCCGAGCGTCTCCTTCGCCGGGTTCCCGGAGATCGAGGTGCAGCGGAGCGCGGAGGCGGTGGCCGACCTCCTCCGGCGGCGCGGCTTCGAGAAGGTGGAGGTGCTGAAGCTCGAGGGGGTCCACCCGTACGTGCTCGGGGAGCGGATCGAGGATCCGTCCCTCCCCACCGTCCTCCTCTACGCCCACCACGACGTGCAGCCGGCGGGCGAGGCCGAGGCCTGGAAGAGCCCGCCCTTCGAGCCCGCCGAGCGGGAGGGGCGGCTCTTCGGCCGCGGGGCGGCCGACGACAAGGCCGGCATCCTGGTCCACGCCGCCGCGGTCGACTCCTGGGTCCGCGGCACGCACCGGATGCCGGTCAACGTGAAGATCGTGGTCGAGGGCGAGGAGGAGGTCGGGTCGGAGCACCTGGTCCAGTTCCTCCAGCGCTACCGCAGCCGGCTGGACGCGGACGCGATGGTCCTCACCGACACCGGCAACGTGGACGCCGGCGTCCCCTCGATCACCGTGGCGCTCCGCGGCCTGGTGACCGTCGACGTCGAGGTCCGGGCGCTCGAGCAGAGTCTCCACTCCGGGATGTGGGGCGGGCCGGTGCCCGATCCGGCCATGGCCCTGGCGAAGATGCTGGCCGGGCTGGTGGACGCGGAGGGGCGGATCGCGATCCCGGGCGTCTACGACCGGGTCCGCCCGATGTCGCGCGAGCAGCGGCAGGCGATCGCGGCGCTGCCCGTCACCCCCGAGGACTTCCGCCGGCAGGCCCGCCTCCGCCCCGGGGTCCGGCTGCTCGGCGGCCAGCACCCGCTGGAGGTGAACTGGTGGATGCCCTCCCTGGCGGTGAACGCCATCCAGGCCTCCACCCGGCGCGACGCCCGCAACATCATCAACGAGGCGGCATGGGCGCGGGTCGGCATCCGGCTGGTGCCGGACATGGACCCGGCCGACGTCCGCGAGCGGCTCACCCGGGCCCTCGAGGCGGCCGTCCCCTGGGGCCTGGAGGTGAAGCTCAAGGCCGAGACCGCCGGGCCGCCCTGGACCACCGACCTCGCCCACCCGGCCTTCGGCGCCGCCTTCCGCGCCCTGGAGAAGGGCTACGGCCGGCCGGCGCTCGCCATCGGCTGCGGGGGATCGATCGGCTTCGTCGAGCCCTTCGCCAAGGCGCTGGGCGGCGCCCCGGCGCTCCTCATCGGCGTCGAGGACCCGGCCTCCAACGCCCACTCGGAGAACGAGAGCCTGCACCTGGGCGACTTCCAGCGCGCCATCCGGAGCGCCATCCACCTGTACCAGGAGCTGGGCGCCTCGCTCGCGCGGGGGTAGGGTGGTCCGCCCCCGGGCGGCTGCGACGTCGCGGCGTCTAGCGCGCAGACGTCCTCGCCAGCGCCGCGCGCAGCTCCGCGATCGAGTACGGCTTCTGGATGAAGCCGGCCACCCGCGCCGCTCCCTCCCGGCCGAGGAGGGCTTGCTCGTCGAAGCCGCTGGCCAGCACGATCTCGAGGGCCGGATCGATGGCCAGCAGGGCGTCGGCGGTGGCCAGCCCGTCCATCCCCGGCATGGAGAGGTCGAGGAGCACGGTCCGGATCTCGCCGCGGTGGGCGCGGAGCAGCTCGAGGGCCTCGGCGCCGCCGCGGGCGGCCAGCACCGGCCGCCCGAGGGCACGCACCATCGACACGCAGGCCTTGAGCACCAGCGCCTCGTCGTCCACCACCAGCACCGCCCCGGCCGGAGGGGCGGGCGCCGGGCCAGGCGCCGGCGCCGGGGGAGCCGGGGCCGGTGCCGCGGAGAGGGTCGGCGCCGTCCCCACCGGGAAGAGGACGCGGACGGTGGTCCCGCGGCCCGGGGCGCTCTCGACGAAGACGGCGCCGCGGTGGCCGCGGACGATCCCGAGGAGGGCCGACAGGCCCAGGCCGCGCCCCACCCCCCGGGTGCTGAAGAACGGGTCGAACATCCGGTCGACCGTGGCGGCGTCCATCCCGTGCCCGCTGTCCGCCACCCCGACGGCGACGTAGGCCTCGGCCGGCTCGTCGGCGGCGACGCGGCTCCCGGCGAGCACTCCCGGGCCGCCCGGGACGAAGGCGGTCGAGACCGTGATGACGCCGGGGCCCTGCCCGATGGCGTCGGCGGCGTTGGTGATGAGGTTCATGACCACCTGCTGGACCTGCCCGACGTCGGCCTCGACGGCGGGCAGGCCCTCGGCGAGCCGCAGCACGATCTCGCTGGTCCGCGGCACGGCGGCACGGAAGAGCTCCGCGTTCTCCCTCACCAGCGCCGACAGGTCGAGCCGGTCGACCACGAACTTGCCGCGGCCCGAGTAGGCGAGCAGCTGCCGGGTGAGGTCGGCGGCCCGCCGCGCCGCGATCGCCGCCCCCTCGACGGCCTCCCGCGCCGGCGAGCCGGCGGGCAGGTCGTGGAGCGCGAGGTCCACGTGCCCGAGCATCGCCTGGAGGAGGTTGTTGAAGTCGTGCGCGATGCCGCCGGCGAGGACGCCCAGGCTCTCCAGCTTCTGGGCGTGGAGGAGCCGGCGCTCCAGCTCGAGCCGCTCGGCATCGGCGTGGCGCGCCTCGACCGCCCGGCGGGCCACCTCGGCGGCCTGCGCCTGCACGGCGGCGTAGAGCCGGGCGTTCTCGGTGGCGACGGCGGCGAGGTTGGACAGGGTGCGGCAGAGGTCGATCTCCTCCTCGCCGATCGGCTGCGGCTCGCCGCCGGCCGCGACGATGAGGACGCCCACCGCCTTCACGCCGGCGATCATCGGCGCGTAGAGGATGGTCCGCAGGTCGCGCTGATCGACGGCCACCTGCTCCGCTCGGGTGAGCGGGACGGCGCGGGCGTCGGGAAGGAAGACCGGCTGCCCGGTGACGAGCGCCCTGCGCAGGTGCGGGTGGTCGGCGAGCGGGGCGAGCCGGAGCGACTCCGGGAAGTCGGACGGAAGCGCCGGCGTGGTCGCGCCGAGCCGCAGCCAGTCCCCGTCGAGAAGGTAGACCGCGGCGGTCCCGAAGCCGGCGAGCCGGCAGACGCCGTCGGTGGTGGCCTGGAGGATGCGCGCGAGGTCGAGCGTGGCCGCGAGCGCCCCGCTCGCCTCGACGAGGGTCGCCAGGCCGGCGGCGCGCCGGCGCAGCGCCCTGATGTCCGCACCCGTCCCCGGCACGGCATCCCCCAGGCCGGGCCGGCCGTCCACCGGAGCGAGGCCCAGGGACGACGCTCGCACGCCGCGAAGCCCCAGGCAAGCGCTCCGGGCCCCGAGGAGGGCTGGGCGTTCGCAAGGTCGCTTCCCGCATGCCGTTTGGGCGGATCGCGGTCTTCATCGGGCGTTCCGACGCTCGTTCCTCGCGCCGGAGCTCGCTTCCCCATGACCGGTGCTTTCCGCTCCGCCCGGCGAGGTTGCGGCACGGCGCCACGCGCCCAGCAGCGCCCACCCGGCGGGATTGACGTCGCCGGACCGGGCGACCAGGCCGCGGGGAGCGGGTAGGATGCTCGAGCGGCGGGCGCACGCTCGCCGGCGGGCGCCCCGGGCGCCGATTCGAGGCCCGGGTGGCGCGCAGGGTACGCTGCGTCGATCCGAGGGAGCGCGCATGGCCCACCACACCTCCCGATCCGTCTACGACCGGCTCACCGAGCGGCTCAACCGCTTCCCGCAGGGCGCGCCCCCCTCGGAGAGCCTGTTCAAGATCCTCCGGATCCTCTTCAGCGAGCGCGAGGCGGAGCGGGTGGCGTTGCTGCCCATCAAGCCGTTCACCGCCGCCCGGGCCGCCGAGATCTGGAAGGTCCCCGAGCCGGAGGCCCGGACCACGCTCGACGCGCTGGCCTCGCGGGCCCTGCTCGTCGACTGGCAGCGCCGGGACGGCACCGCCGAGTACGTCCTGCCGCCGCCCATGGCCGGCTTCTTCGAGTTCTCGATGATGCGGGTCCGCACCGACGTGGACCAGCAGGCCCTGGCGGAGCTCTTCCACCAGTACCTCAACGTGGAGGAGGACTTCCTCCGCGCGCTCTTCGCCGGGGGCGAGACGCAGCTCGGCCGCGCCTTCGTGCACGAGCCGGCCCTCTCCGAGGAGAACGCGCTCCACGTCCTCGACTTCGAGCGCGCCAGCGAGGTCATCCGCACCGCCACGCACCGCGGCGTCGGCCTCTGCTACTGCCGGCACAAGATGGAGCACCTGGGCCGGGCGTGCGACGCGCCCCGGGACATCTGCATGACCTTCAACACCTCGGCCGGCTCGCTCATCCGCCACGGCCAGGCCCGCGCGGTCGGGGTGACGGAGGGGCTGGAGCTGCTGCACCAGGCCCACGAGAAGGGCCTGGTCCAGTTCGGCGAGAACGTCCGCGAGCGCGTGGCCTTCATCTGCAACTGCTGCGGCTGCTGCTGCGAGGCGATGATCGCCGCCCGCCGCTTCGCCGCCGCGCACCCCATCCACACCACCCACTTCCTCCCCGAGGTGGCGGCGGACCGGTGCAACGGCTGCGAGCGGTGCGTCCGCGCCTGCCCGGTGGAGGCCCTCTCGGCGGTCTCCGCCAACGACCCGCGCCAGCCGAAGCGGACCGTGGCCCGCCTCGACGCCGACGTCTGCCTGGGCTGCGGGGTGTGCGTGCCCACCTGCCGGCCGGGGGCGCTCCGGCTGGTGGAGCGCGGACCCCGGCGGCTCACCCCGCTCAACGGGGCGCACCGCACCGTGGTGATGGCGCTGGAGCGAGGCAAGCTCCAGGACCTCGTCTGGGACAACCGGCTCCTGTGGAGCCACCGGGCGCTCGCCGCCTTCTTCGGCGCCATCCTGAAGCTGCCGCCGGTGAAGCGGGTCCTGGCCTCGGAGCAGGTCGGGTCGCGCTACCTCGAGGCGCTCGTGCGTCGCTCCGGGTGATTCGGGGCGCCGGCGGGCCATCGCCGCCGCCCAGGCGCGCGGGCATGTGCCAGGGGGCCCCGCGCGGTTATGATGCCCCGCGGGGACCGTCGGACGACCCGTCCGGTGGGCGCCCGCCGGTCCCGCGGAGGAACCAGCCATGCCCCCCCCGAGGAGAGGAACCACCGCCCGGGCGCAGGAGGCGAGGGCGCTCGAGCGCGCCCGCGACCTCCCCAACGCGCGCACCGCGACCGACGTGGACGCCCTGAAGCGCGCCTTCGCCGACCACCTCCAGTACTCCCAGGGGAAGGACGAGCACACCGCCACCGCGCTCGATCGCTACTTCGCGACCGCCTACACGGTCCGCGACCGGATGATGCGGCGCTGGATCCAGACGCAGCAGGCCTACTACAAGGAGGACGCGAAGCGGGTCTACTACCTCTCCCTCGAGTTCCTGATGGGGAAGGCGCTCGAGAACAACCTCCTCAACCTCGGGCTCTACGACAACATGCGGTCGGCGCTGGCCGACCTCGGGCTGGAGCTCACCGACCTCCTCTCCCAGGAGCCGGACGCCGGGCTGGGCAACGGCGGCCTGGGCCGCCTGGCCGCCTGCTTCCTCGACTCCCTGGCCACCCTCTCCATCCCCGCCTACGGGCACGGGATCCGCTACGAGTTCGGGATCTTCGACCAGGAGATCCGGAACGGCTACCAGGTGGAGCGGCCCGAGGAGTGGCTCCGCTTCGGGAACGCCTGGGAGATCCCGCACGCCGACGGGACCGTCCCGGTCACCTTCTACGGGCGAACGGAGCACGTCCCCGACGAGCGCGGCCGCATGCGGGTCCGCTGGGTGGACGGGCGGCACGTCCTCGGCATGCCCTACGACGTGCCGATCGCCGGGTTCGGCAACCAGAACGTGAACACGCTGCGGCTCTGGCGGGCGCGGGCCTCCCAGGAGTTCGACCTCGCCGACTTCAACGCGGGCGACTACCTCTCCGCGGTGGAGGACAAGAACCTGTCCGAGAACATCTCCAAGGTCCTCTACCCGAACGACGTCACGGTGATGGGCAAGGAGCTGCGCCTGCAGCAGCAGTACTTCTTCGTCTCCTGCGCCATCCACGACATCGTCAACCGCTACCTCAAGATCCACGACGGCTTCGGCGCCTTCCCCGACAAGGTCGCCATCCAGATGAACGACACCCACCCCGCCGTGGCGGTGGCGGAGCTGATGCGCGTCCTGGTCGACGAGCAGGGGGTGGAGTGGGAGGAGGCCTGGGAGATCTGCGGCGCCACCTTCGGCTACACCAACCACACGCTGATGCCCGAGGCGCTGGAGAAGTGGTCGGTGGACCTCTTCGGCCGGGTCCTCCCCCGGCACCTCGAGATCGTCTACGAGGTCAACCGGCGCTTCCTGGAGAGCGTGCGGTCGAGCGGCCGGGCGGACGGCGCCCTGGCGCGGATGAGCCTCATCGAGGAAGGCCCCACCAAGATGGTGCGGATGGCCAACCTGGCGGTGGTGGGCTCGCACTCCGTGAACGGCGTCGCCCAGCTCCACACCGAGCTCCTGAAGAGCGAGCTGTTCCGGGACTTCCACGAGCTCTGGCCGGAGCGGTTCAACAACAAGACCAACGGCGTCACCCCACGCCGCTGGCTCCAGCAGGCCAACCCCGGCCTGGCCAAGTCGATCACCGAGGTGATCGGGCCGGAGTGGCTCTTCGACATGGACGAGCTGCGCCGGCTCGAGCCGCTGGCCGAGGACGCCGGCTTCCGGCGCCTGTTCCGCTCCCTCAAGCGGGACAACAAGGCCCGGCTGGCCGAGATCGTCCGGGCGGAGAACGGGATCAGCCTGGACCTGGACGCGATCTTCGACGTCCAGGTGAAGCGGATCCACGAGTACAAGCGCCAGCTGCTCAACATCCTGCGGGTGGCGAGCGAGTACCTCCGGATCAAGGAGGACCGCTCCTACGACCCGTTCCCCCGCGTCTACCTGTTCGGCGGGAAGGCCGCCCCGGGGTACGCGGTGGCCAAGCAGATCGTGAAGCTGGTGGGCTCGGTCGCCGACGTGGTCAACCACGACGTGGACGTGAAGGGCCGGATCACCGTGGCCTTCCTCCGCAACTACCGGGTCTCCCTGGCGGAGCGGATCTTCCCCGCCTCCGACGTCTCCGAGCAGATCTCCACCGCCGGCAAGGAGGCCTCCGGCACCGGCAACATGAAGTTCGCCATGAACGGCGCCCTCACCGTCGGCACCCTCGACGGGGCCAACGTGGAGATCCGCGAGGAGGTCGGGGCGGAGAACTTCTTCCTCTTCGGGCTCACCGTCGAGCAGGTCGCCGCCCTGAAGCAGCGCGGCTACTCCCCCTGGGAGATCTACCGGAACGACCGGCGGGTGAAGGCGGTCCTCGACGCGGTGAGCTCGGGCCTCTTCTCGCCCGGGGAGCCCGCCCTCTTCCGCCAGCTGGTGGAGGGGCTCCTGAACGGGGGCGACCCGTACCTGGTCCTCGCCGACTTCGCCGCCTACTGCGCCTGCCAGGACGAGGTCGACCGGGCCTACCGCGACCCGGAGCGCTGGACGCGGATGGCGATCCTCAACGTCGCCCGGACGGGGAAGTTCTCCTCCGACCGGACGATCCGCGAGTACGCGGAGGAGATCTGGAAGGTGTCGCCGGTCCGCCTGGTCGACTAGCGCGCCGCAGGGGCGGCCGCCGGATCCGCTCCCAGCCGGAGCGGGCCAGGTCGACCCGCTCGCGGGCGTCGAAGCGGACCCCCTCCTCCTCGAGGAGCCGCCGCTGCACCGCGGCGCCCATCGGGTCGAGGATCGAGATCGCCGCCCGGCCCCGCGGCCGCGCCCCGAGGACGCGCTGCCAGGGGACGTCGTGCTTCGCCCCGCGCAGCGCTGCCAGGGCGAAGCCCACCTGGCGGGCTCCGCGGGGGCGTCCGGCGAGCAGGGCGATCTCCCCGTAGGTGGCGACGCGCCCCCGGGGGATCCGGCGGACGATCCGGTAGATGGCCTGCCAGCCGGCGGGGAGCGGCACGCGAGGAGGGTACCACCGGGCGGGGCGGGTCCGGGGGCTGCGCCGGGGGCGTGCCGGTCGCAGCCGGAGCCGCTCCCTCCGGCCGGGGTGCCCGCCCGGTCACGCTCCGGTGCCTCCCCACAAGGGCGGGAGTCAGTTTGAGCTCGAACTGTTCCTCGGGCAGCCGAGCGATCGCCCGAACGTCTCGGGGACGCCCGGCGGGGAGGATGAAATGAGATTCCACGAATGGCTCTTCCTGGCAGCGGTGCCTCTCGCGGCGGCGTGCGCCCACGAGAAGCCCGCGGTGGCGGCCGCGCCCGAGCCCCCGGCGCCGCCGCCCGCCGCCGCCCCCGCGCCCGCCCCGGCGCCGGCTCCCGCGCCGATGGCCTGCGCCGCCGACGATCAGTGCGGCGCGAAGCAGCTCTGCCTCGCCTCGCGGTGCGAGGACATCACCGCGGGCATGGACGCCTGCCGGGCGCCCGGGGTGCACTTCGACTTCGACCGATCCGATCTCCACCCCGGCGATCTCCCGAAGCTCCAGCGGGCGGCGCGCTGCCTGAACGCGCTCCCGGAGGAGCGGACCCTGGTGGAGGGCAACTGCGACGAGCGCGGCACCGCCCAGTACAACATCGCCCTCGGCTTCCGCCGGTCCCACGCGGTGGCCAGCTACCTCGAGGGGCTGGGCGTGCCCGGGGCGCAGCTCTCCGAGGTGAGCTACGGCAAGGAGCTGCCGCTCTGCACCGATCACACGGAGACCTGCTGGGCCGAGAACCGCCGGGCCGACGTGGAGCGGGGGGCCGAGCCCAAGGACGTGACCGCGATGCTGCGCGCCGACGAGCGGCGCGAGAAGGCGGCCATGACGACCTCGGCGGCGACCCCGTCCGCCGCGCGCCACCCGTCCGCCGCCCACCGGGCCGCCCCCAAGGACCAGAAGGCGGCCACCCCGGCTGCGCCGTAGGCGAGCGCCCGTGATCCGCGACGCCGGGGGGATCGCGGATCACGCCGCCCGGGGGGTCAGAGCGTGATCACCTTGGCGGCGGCCATGGTCCGCTGGGCGATCTCCCGCATGTTGCTGACGTGGCCGATCGCGATCTTCCCGGTGAGCGAGAAGAACTCGAGGCAGGTGACGCAGGCGAGGAGATCCACGCCCGCGTCGTCGAGCTGGCGGAGGGCCTCCAGGGCCGGAGAGCCCGGGCCGAGGAGCCGCACCCCGCCGTTGTAGAACACGATCGCGTCCGGCCTGGCGTCCAGGCTCGCGACGGTCCGGAGCCAGTTGCCGAGGAGCTTCGCCCCCAGGCCGTCGTCCCCCCGGCCCATCCGGTCGTCGTTGACGATCACCACCGTCCCGCCTTCGCCCGCTGCCGCGGTCGTCGCCATCTCGTCACTCCGTCGTTCCCGCGCCCCCGGGGCGGGGCACCCACTTCCCGCTTCCGCCCCCCGGGGACGCGCGCTAGGGTTCGCGCCATGAAGATGCCACGACTCGCCCTCGCCGCCACGGCGGCCGCGCTGCTCGCCGGCTGCGGCATCCAGTCGATCCCCCAGGCGGAGAACGCCGTCGCCGCCGCCTGGGCCGAGGTCGAGAACCAGTACCAGCGCCGGGCCGACCTGGTGCCGAACCTGGTCGAGACCGTGAAGGGGTACGCCACCCACGAGCGCGAGACGCTCGAGGCGGTGGTGGCGGCCCGCGCCCAGGCGACCCAGGTGAAGCTCTCCGCCGATCAGCTCACCCCGGAGAACCTGAAGCGGTTCGAGCAGGCGCAGAACGCGCTCAGCGGCGCCCTGGGGCGGCTCCTCGCGGTGTCCGAGAGCTACCCGCAGCTCAAGGCGAGCGAGAGCTTCCGGGACCTGCAGGCCCAGCTCGAGGGGACCGAGAACCGGATCGCCATCGCCCGCCGCCGCTACATCGAGGAGGTCCGGCGCTTCAACGACCTGGTCACCGTGCCGCCCTCGAGCTTCACCAACGGCCTCATGTACCACAAGCAGCCCAAGGCCCAGTTCACCGCCACCACCGCGGGGGCGGAGAAGGCGCCGTCGGTGAAGTTCTGACGGGGGAGCCCGTGCGCGCCCTCGCCCTCGCCCTCGTCGCCGCGGCCCTGGGAGGGGCCGCCCCGGCGGCGGCCGAGCTCCCCATCCCGTCCCTGACCGGGCCGGTGGTGGACGAGGCCCGCCTGCTCGACGGGCGCGAGACCGCCCGGCTCGAGGCCCTGGCCCGGGCGGCGCGGGCCGCCGCCGGCGGCCAGGGGGTCCAGCTCCAGTACCTGATCGTCCGGAGCCTCGAGGGCGAGCCCATCGAGGACCTCTCGATCCGCGCCGCCGAGGCCTGGAAGATCGGCTCGCGCGGGAAGGACGACGGGGTGCTGATCACCGTGGCGGTGGAGGACCACCGCGTCCGGATCGAGGTCGGGGGCGGGCTGGAGGGGGGGCTCACCGACGCCCAGGCGTCCCGGATCATCCGGAACACGATCGTCCCCGCCTTCCGCGCCGGCCGCTTCGGCGACGGGCTCTACGAGGCCGGCGTGCAGGTGCTCGGGGCCCTGGGCGCGCTGCCGGCGAGCGCCCGCGGGGCCCGGCGCGCGCCGGTCCCGGTCCACCTCTCCACCCTGCTGATCCTCGGGATCCTGGTGAGCGTCCTCGTGGCCCGCGCCTTCCTCGGCTTCGGCCTCCGCCGCAGCCGCTCGCTGTGGTGGGGCGGCCCCTGGGGCGGCGGCATGGGGGGCGGCTCGTGGGGCGGCGGAGGCTCCTGGGGCGGCGGGGGAGGGGGCGGCGGCTGGTCCGGCGGCGGCGGAGGGTTCTCCGGGGGCGGCGCCTCGGGGAGCTGGTAGGGAGGGCCATGACGCTCGAGGCCGGGTTCGGCGACGAGGTGAAGGCGCGCATCGCCGAGGCGGTGCGCCGGGCGGAGTCGACCTCCCGCGGGCAGATCGTGCCGGTGGTGGTGCACCGGAGCGACGCCTACCCCGAGGTCCGCTACCGCGGGGCGCTCCTCGCCGCCGCCCTCGCCACCGCCGCGGCGCTCCTCCTCCCGTTCCCCCTGGCGCTCTCGGAGCTGGCGCTCGCCCAGATCGCGGCCGGCCTGGCCGGCGCCGGGCTCACCTTCTGGGAGCCGCTCGAGCGGCTGCTCCTCGGGGGGCGGGCGATGCAGGAGGCGGTGCACGCCCGCGCGGTTTGGGCCTTCCACGAGCATGGCTTTTACAAGACCGCCGAGGGGACTGGTGTGCTGGTCTTCGCCTCGCTCTTCGAGCACCGGGCGGTGGTCCTCGGCGATCGCGGGATCCACGAGAAGATGGGCGACGGCGGCTGGGAGCGCGCCCTGGCGGCGCTCACCGCCGGGATGCGGACCGGCGCCCCTGGGAAGGGGTTCGAGGACGCGGTCGCCCTCTGCGGCGCCCGCCTGGCCGAGCACTTCCCCCGCGACCCGGCCGCGCGCCCGCAGCCGAACGAGCTCGACGACGCGCTCCAGGTCGAGGAGCGGTAGCCCTACCCCTCCTCCTCCCGCCCGAAGAGGAGCATCACCAGCGCCTTCTCCTCCGGGCCGGCGAACACGTAGACGTGGTCCCCGGGCTGGAGCTGGGTCGGGCCGCGGGGCGGGACCAGCTCCTTCCCGCGGACGATCAGCATCACGGTCGCCCCCTCGGGGAAGGGGAGGTCCGCGATGGCGGAGCCGGCCACGGCGCTCGCCGGCTCGACGTAGAAGGAGAGCACCTCCCCGCCGAGCGGCTCGCGCGACACGATCTCCAGGATGGCCCGGGGCGGGGGCGGCCCGGGCGCCTCGAGCCCGAGCCGCCGGACCAGCCAGCGGATGGGCGTCCCCTGGAGGACGGTCGAGACCACCACCACGAAGAAGACCACGTCGAAGACGCGGCGCGCCCCGGCCACGCCGGCCAGCACCGGGAAGGTGGCGAGGATGATGGGGACCGCCCCCCGCAGCCCCACCCAGGCGACGAAGGCGAGCTCCCGGGGCGGGAAGCGGAAGGGCGCCAGGCAGGCGGCCACCGCCACCGGCCGGGCCACCACCGCGAGCAGGATCGCCAGGGCGAGCCCGGGGACGGCCACCGCCACCAGGCCGGCGGGGCGCGCCAGGAGGCCGAGGAGGAGGAACATCGCCACCTGGCTGAACCAGGCCATGGCGTCGTGCACGCGCTCCAGCCCCGTGCGGTAGGGGAGTGGGCCGTGCCCGAGCATCACCGCGGCCACGTAGACGGCGAGGAAGCCGGAGCCGGAGAGGAGCGTCGCCACCCCGAAGGCGAGGAAGGCCAGGGCGAGGGTGAGCACCGGGTAGAGGCCGCCGGCGGCGAGCCGGACCCGGGCGAGCAGGAGCCGCCCGGCCGCCCCCACGCCCAGCCCGGCCACCAGGCCGACCGCGAGCTGCACGGCGGCGTCGCGCACCAGCGCCGGCCCGGGAGGCGACCCCGCGGAGAGGGCGGCGGTGAAGGCCAGGGTGAGGATCACCGCCATCGGGTCGTTGAGGCCCGACTCGACCTCGAGCACGTTCGCCACCCGGCGGCGGAGCTGGATCCGGGCGCCGCGGAGGACGGAGAAGACCGCCGCCGCGTCGGTGGAGGAGACGATCGCGCCGAGGAGGCCCGCCTCCGGCCAGGGGAAACCGAGCAGGTGGGCGCCCAGCCCGGTGAGGAAGGCGGTCCCCGCCACGCCCAGGGTGGCGAGGACCGCGGCCGGCGCCAGCACCCGCTTCACGCTGGAGAGCGGGGTGGAGAGCCCGCCGTCGAAGAGGATCAGGACCAGCGCCACCGTGCCCACGCGGAAGGCGAGCCGGTGGTCGTCGAACCGGACCCCGAGCGCCCCGGCCGCCATCCCCAGGGCGAGGAAGAGGATCGCCGCCGGCACGCCCACCCGGCTCGAGGTCCGCGAGGCGAGCACGGAGAGTCCGAGGAGGAGGCCGGTGAGCGCGAGGGCGACCGCGGTGGGGAAGGGCTCGGCCACGGGTGGAGAGTATCCCGGACCGCGCCCGGACCGGGGGTTCAGGCCCCGCCTGGCCTGCGGAAAGGGCAGGCGGCGCAGATCGGGTGCGCCGCGTAGCCGGCGAGGAGCCGCCGGTAGGGCTCGCCCTCCCAGAGCGCGCCCAGGGGCACGTCCGCCACCGATCCGAAGCTCCCGAGCGCCCCGGCCTCGGCGGCCGGGTGCGGGCAGGGGGCGAACCGGCCGTCCCACAGGACCCAGGCCTCCCGCCCGAGGAACGGGCACGGTCCGCGGGGCGCCGGGGCGTCGGGATCGGGGGCGAGCTCGATCGCGTTCTCCACCCGGACCGCCCCGCCTCCGGGGAGCGCCGTCCGGGCGGCGGCCGCGCGGACCGCCCGCACCGCCGCGTTCCATCGGGCGATCGCCTCGGGCGATCGCCGGAGCGAGCCGGCCGCCAGCCGGGGCGCCCGGACCTGGAGGTGGTTGAGCTTCACCCGCTCGACCCCGAGCCGCCCCGCCAGCTCGACGATCCCGGGCAGCTCCGCCACGTTGGCCTCCTGCGCCGTCACCTGGAAGGTGAGGGCGCAGCGGTTCCCGCCGGCCGCGGCGATCCGGTCGCGGACCGCGGCGAAGGCCCGGACCCCCTCGACCGCGACGTCGAAGGAGAGGCCGGGCATGATCGCCTCGGCGGTCCGGGCGGTGGCGCCGTTCCAGGAGATCTTGAGGTCGCGGGCGACCGGGGCGAGCGCCTCCGCCCAGGCGGCCGGGCCGCGCCCGGGGAACGTCCCGTTGGTGACCGCGGTCACCGAGAGTCCCAGCTCCCCCGCGCGCTCGAGCAGGGCGGGGAGCCCGGCCCAGAGCAGGGGCTCGCCCATGGTGGAGGGCAGGACCTCGCGCAGGGGGGAGCCACGCCGCTCGTCGAGCACCGCCAGGGCGAGCGCGGGCGCCATCCGGCGGGGCGGCCGTGTCCCGGTCCCGGCGGCCCGCGCCATGCCGCAGGGGCACATGCCGCAGGCGAGGTTGCAGTCGTCCGGGCAGGTGACGAGGGTGAGGCGGCGCAGGCCGCCGGCGGTGCGCGGGCGCGTTGACAATGCCTCCGTTCTAACGGAAAACGGAGCCGCCATGAAGAGCGCTCGCGACACCAGCAAGGGCCGCGGCCGGAGGGGCGGCGCAGCCGCGCCGGAGCCCCGCCCGGCCCCCGCCTCGTCCGAGGTCGCCCCGACCGGCAAGGATCTCACCCCGGTGGTGGGCGGGAACCTCCGCCGCCTGCGCGGCCAGCGCGCCCTCTCCCTGGAGAAGCTCTCGCGCCTCTCCGGCGTCTCCCGGGCCATGCTCGGCCAGATCGAGCTCGGGCAGAGCGCCCCCACCATCAACGTGCTCTGGAAGATCTCCTCCGCCCTCGGGGTGCCGTTCTCCGCCCTGATCACCGCCCGGGGGAGCGGCGGGCTCCACGTGCTCCGCGCCGAGCAGGCCAAGCTCCTCACCAGCCACGACGGGAGCTTCTCCTCCCGGGCGCTCTTCCCCTTCGACGAGCCGCGGCGGGTCGAGTTCTACCAGCTGCGCCTCGTCCCCGGCGGCGTGGAGCGGGCCGAGGCCCACAACCCGGGGACCATCGAGAACCTGGTGGTGGCCGAGGGGGCGGTGGAGATCGAGGTGGGGCCGCGCAAGGAGCTGCTCGGCCCCGGGGACGCGATCGTCTTCGAGGCGGACTCAGCGCACGTGTACCGGAGCCGCGCGGACGTCGAGACGGTCATGTACCTGGTGATGACCTACGCCGACACGGTCGGTTGAGCGACGGCGCCCGAGGTGGCCACGACCCGCCTCCCGGACGAACCGCGACGGCGGGACGCGATCTCGTGGGACGGCGGCCGGGCCGAGGTGGGCTACAATCCGTTCCGGGATCGGAGCCGGGTCCCCAGGAGGATCTGTGCCGCGACGGATCGGGGATCTCCTCGTGGAGAGCGGGGCGGCCACGGTTGCCCAGGTCGAGGCGGCGGCGCGCGATCCGCACGGGCGCTCGCTTCCCCTGGCCTCGCGCCTCCTCGCCTCCGGAGTGGACGAGGCGCGGCTCGCCTCGGCGCTGGCCGTGCAGCTGGGGATGCCGGGGGTGGACCTCTCCCGGACCGCGATCGCCCTCGAGGCGCTCGAGGCGGTGCCGCTCGACGTGGCCCGGGCCGATCTCATCCTCCCGCTCTCCCTCGAGGGCGGTCGCCTGCACCTCGCCATGGCGCGGCCCCTCGACGAGCGGGTGATCTCCGAGGTCCGCTTCGTGACCGGGCGCGAGGTCTCGGCCTACGCCGCCCTGCGGGGCGCGCTCGACGGCGCCATCGCCGGGGCGTACGAGGCCAAGTCCCGCGGCGAGCCGGTGTGGCGGGGCGCCCTGGCCGAGCCGCAGGGCGGCCCGGGCATCGCCGCCGCCCTCCCGGAGGGGGACGAACCCCTCGAGATCGACGTGGTCGAGGCGGAGCTCCTCCCGGACGAGGAGGCGGTGGTGATCGAGGTGGGCGCCCCCGAGCCCCACCGGCCGCGCGCCGGCGGGCCCCCGCTCGTCCTGGTGGTGGACGACGAGCCCGACATCCGCCGCCTGGTCCAGCGGACCCTCACCGCCAAGGGGTACCAGGTCGAGCTGGCGGTGGACGGCGAGGAGGCCCTCGCCAAGGCCGACGCGCTCCTCCCCGACCTGGTGCTCCTCGACGCCATGCTCCCCAAGGTGCACGGGTTCGAGGCCTGCCGGCGGATCAAGGCCTCGCCCCGCACCCGCAACGTCCCGGTGGTGATGATGACCGCCATCTACCGCGGGTGGCGGTTCGCCCAGGACGCCAAGGACAACTACGGCGCCGAAGACTACGTCGAGAAGCCCTTCCGGATCGACGACCTGCTCCAGCGCATGGAGGCGGCGCGCGCCGCCTGCGCCGCACGGGCCGCCGCGGGGGCGGGCGGGCCGGGGTCGGAGAAGGACCTGGCGCGCGGCCGAGAGCTGCTCGCCGCCGGGCGGGTGGAGGAGGCGGCCCAGGTGCTCGCCCGGGCCGCCAAGGTGGATCCGCGCTCCGCCGACGTGCAGTACCAGCTCGGGCGGGCGCTGCGGGCGAAGGGCGACGCCTTCGGCGCGATGACCGCCCTGGAGCGCGCCGCCGAGCTGCGCCCCGGCCACCTCTCCGCCCTCCGGGCGCTGGCGGCGCTCTATCTCGAGAAGGGCTTCCGCAACAAGGCCGTCCCGGCCCTGGAGCGGGCCCTGGCCGCGACCACCGACGAGGCCGGCCGCACCGCGCTCCTGGACGAGCTGGACCGGCTGCGGGGCGGCGCCGCCACCGGCTGATCGCCCTGCCGGGCCTCGCCGCCCTCCCTCCGGGCCGCTCGCCCGGGACCCTGCTCGCCGCCCGGGCACCTTCCTGCCCGCCGCCCGCCCAGATCGCGGGCGGGTCGTGCGCCCTGCCCCTCATTCCCCGCCCGTGCACGGCATTTCGCACGCCGGCATGCCGGGTGCAATCGCGCCTCCCGGGCGGGACAGGGCTGGACGGGACACACGCACTCCACGCAGGGAGAGGACATGCCGACGACGACCGAAGCAGGCGCGGCCACCGCTGGGAGCACCACGGGACCGCGCCCGACGCTGGGCCTGACCGGGCTCACCATCAACGCCATGGCGCTGATCGCGCCGGGCGCGTTCCTGTGGCTCACCTACCAGATCCAGGCCCTCTACGGCGCCCCCATGGCCGGCTCGGCCATGTGGTTCGGCATCCTGGCCGCGCTCCTGCTCTGCTTCGCCACCGCCATCAGCTACGCGGAGCTCTCGAAGCTCTACCCCGGCGCCGGCTCCTCGTACTTCTTCGCCGAGCAGGCCTTCCTCAACAAGACCAAGGCCTATCGCTTCGCGCGCGTCGCCAAGTTCATCACCGGGTGGGCGAGCCACCTCTACTACTGGGTCTACCCGGGCGTGATGGTGGGCGTGACCGCCATCCTCTCCGGCTACCTCCTGAACCAGTTCTTCCCGAACACCTTCAGCGGGACCTACAACAGCCCGCTCTTCATGATCCTCTTCTGCGGGATCTTCGCCTTCGGGGTGGCCTACATCGCCTTCCGGGGCGTCACCGGCACCACCGGGGTGAACTTCGCCATCAACGTGGTCCAGATCGCGGCGCTGCTCGTCTTCTCGGTGATGGCCATCTCCTACCGGGTCCAGCACCCGGAGGGCTCGAAGGGCTGGCACCTGGTGAACGGGGTCCCGGTCGACTTCGTGGTCGCCCAGGAGCAGGTGGTCGAGAACGGCAAGCCCAAGCTCGACGCCGCCGGCGCGCCGGTGATGCAGCCGAAGATGGACGCCGACGGGAACCCGGTGCCGGAGCTCAAGGACGGCAAGCCCGTGCCCTTCACCCTCTCCTA
>DATKAL010000041.1:0-3674 GCA_035498135.1 Anaeromyxobacter sp. | reverse complement strand
TGGGCAGCCCTCGGGATCGACTCGCACGCGCTCGGCGCGCTGGCGGTCTCGGACTTCGAGGTGGTGGCCACCGCTCCGGCCATTGCCTCGACCCAGGACTGCGTCCGGAACGGGCAGTGAAGGTGTAGGCGAGCGGGAGCGAGGCGGCCCCCGCGGTCCGTCCCCCCCAGGCCGGACCGCGGGGCCACCCCGTTCACCTAGCCGGCCCGAGCCTGGACCAGCTGGACGAAGTCGTCGGACAGGAGGGCGTGCATCACGCGGAAGCGCCTGCCCGGCCGCCCTCCGCCGTGCTGCCCGGCGGGCGCGCTGGCCGTCGCCGCCTTCATCCCGACCCCGAGCGGCGCCGTCCGGAGCGCCGCCAGCTGGTCCGCGGTCAGCACCTGCTTCGCCTGCTGCCAGAACGCATGCATGTCCTGCCGCATCGTCCCGGGGGCGCCGCCCCGGGCGGCCTGCACCGCCTGGGCGGTGGCCGCCGATACCGTCCCGGTGGCCTGTAGGTCGGAGACGGCCTGCTGGAGGGCGGCGGTGAGGGCCGGCTGCTGCGAGGCGCGCTGGCTCTTCCAGGTCTGCACCTTGCTCCTCGCGTCCTGGAGCAGCGGGAGGAGGGCCTGGGCCTGCGGCCGGGTCAGGTTCAGGGCGTGGTCCAGCTGGAGCGCCGCGATCTGCTGGTGCAGCGCCTGGACCGGGCTCGCCGGTGCCGCCAGCGCGCCCGCGGGAGCGAGCAGGCAGGCGATCGCCAACCATCGTGAACGGAGCATGACTTCGCCTTTCGCGACCCCCGACGTGCCCTCTCCCGTGGGGTCGCGGGAGGAACCCGCCGCGACGGCGTGAGGTTAAAGGGCGGGCGCGCCGAGAGCCGCCCCTAACCTCGGTACCGCTCGCGGGTCTCATGGATCCGGCCAGGAGGAGTGACCACATGACGCGCACCAGGATCGCCTGGCCCTCGGCCGCCGCGGTGAGGGCGGGGGCCGCTCTCGGGCTCTGGCTCGCCGCGGGCGCGGCGAGGGCCGAGGCCGGGCCCGGGATCCTCCACCAGATGAACGACGCCATGGCCCGGCTCGCCGAGCGGGTGACCCCGGCGGTGGTGCAGATCCAGGTGTCGGGCTTCCGTCCGGCCGGGCCGGGCGGCCGGGTGGAGTCGGCGCTGGTGAGCCGGCAGCACGCGGTGGGGTCGGGGGTGATCGTGGACCCCGACGGCTACATCCTCACCAACAGCCACGTGGTGCACGGCGCCCAGCGCATCCAGGTGCTCTTGCCCCCGCCCCCGGCGCCCGGCTCGCCGGGAGGGGAGGAGGCCGGGCAGCGGCTGTTCGACGCCAGGGTGATCGGGGCGGAGCCGAACGCGGACCTGGCCCTGCTCAAGATCGAGGCCCGGAACCTCCCCACCCTCTCGCTCCGGACGGCGACCCCGGTCCGCCAGGGCGAGCTGGTCTTCGCCATCGGGAGCCCCGAGGGGCTGACCCGCACCATGACCATGGGCATCGTGGGCGCGGTGGCGAGGCCGGTCGAGGCGGATCAGCCCATGGTCTTCATCCAGACAGACGCCCCCATCAACCCGGGGAACAGCGGCGGGCCCCTGGTGAACGTCGACGGGGCGCTGGTGGGCATCAACACCTTCATCCTGAGCGAGTCGGGGGGGAGCCAGGGGCTCGGCTTCGCCATCCCCGCGGCCATGGTCCAGCTCGTCTACGACGGCCTGCGGAAGGACGGCCACGTCCACCGGATCGAGCTCGGGCTCGCCACCGAGTCGATCAACGCCACCCTGGCGGCGGCGCTGGGCCTGCCGCGCGACTGGGGGGTGCTCGTCTCCGACGTGGCCCTCGGCGGCGCGGCCCGGGCGGCGGGGGTGGAGATCGGCGACGTGATCGAGTCCTTCGACGGACGGCCCATCGACAGCGCGGCGGCCATGACCACCGCGTGGTACCTCCACCGCCCGGGCGAGCCGGCGACGCTGGTGCTCCACCGCGGGGGACGGCACCTGACGGTGAAGGTCGAGGCGCGTGAGGTGACCCGCCCGGCCGACCTCGCGGAGCTCGCCAGCCCGGAGACCAGCCTGGTCCGCCGGCTCGGGATCCTGGGGGTGGACGTCTCCCCGAGGCTGCAGGGGGTGATCTCCGGGCTGCGCGTGGGCACCGGCGTGGTGGTGGCCGCCCGGACCCTGGACGCGACCGGCGTGGACAGCGGCCTGCAGCCCGGCGACGTCATCCACGCCGTGAACCGCACCGCCGTCGAGTCGCTCGCCGACCTGCGTCAGGTGCTCCGGACCATCAAGGCCGGACAGCCGGTGGCCCTCCAGATCGAGCGCGAGGGGAAGATGGCCTACCTCGCCTTCGAGATGGAGTAGCGCGGGCGGGGCGTCGGCCCGCCCTGGCGCGCTACTGGAGCCGGACGGTCGCCAGGATCCGCTCGAAGCCGGCGTCGTCGCCCGGCTCGTGACGCACCTTCGAGAGGTGGACCTCCCCGATCGCGCCGCCGCCCGCCAGGTAGCCATGGACGTGCTTCTGGCGGATCTCGACCTCGCGGAAGGCCGGGATCAGGTACGACACCATCTCCATCCCCTCGCGAGACGAGAGGCGCACCTGCGTCTTCTCCGCCGGCGTCTTCGCCGCCCCGTTCGTCCAGCGCGCCTCCCGGACCTCGGTGGCCTGGGTCATGCCCTCGGGAGCCCTCTCGATCGTCAGGGTCACCATGAAGGAGCCGGGCAGCGATCCCATCACCCTGGTCCCGGCGCCGCCGGGGAGCGCGTCCAGGGCGAGCACCTCGAGGCCGGGGAGCTCGGCCGTGAGGGCCCGGCCGCCCCCCACCAGCCGGAGCGCCGACGGGCCCTCGCCCGCCGGGACGGCGCGCGCGGTGCGGAGCATCTCGAGGGCCGCCGCCCGCCCCGGAGCGTCGCGGCCGTCGGTGAGGATGGTGAAGACCGCCAGCAGCGGGCCGGCGCCCGCGCCGCCCTGCGTCACGTACCGCCACTCGCCCTCGGGAGGGGCGCGGTCGACCCACTCGCGATCGGTGGCGCTGGCGAAGGCGAGCCGCGCGAACGGCCCCTGGAGCTCCTCGACCGCCGGGCTCTCCTCGACGGAGTGCGGGGCGAGGTCGTCGGAGGCGCCCTTCGCGGCCTCCCGGAGCTGCTCGGGGGTGGTCGGGCCGCGCGGGGGCGCGAAGACCGTGACCTGGACCGCGAAGGAAGCGCCGCTCACGGGGCCGAACCGGAGCGCGAGCCCGGCGGGGTCCTCGACCTCCTTCGCCTCCCCCCACCAGCCGGCGGGGACGGCGAGGAGGAGGCGGCCGTGGCCGGGGATCCCGAACGGGAGGCTGGTCGTCGCGGGGGCGGGGACGCTCGCGGGAGCGGGGAGGCTCGGGGGAGCGTCGGCGCTCTCGGGGGCGAGGCTCGCGACGGCCCGGTCCGCGGCGGGGAAGAGCGCGAGGAAGAGGGTGGCCAGGGCGGCGAGCGAGCGATGCCCGAGGGCAGGGCGGCGGCGCGCAAGGGTCACGCTCATGCACGCGAGCAGAGCATCTTTCACGGCAGGTGTCGAACGGAGCAGGCTGCGGCGTGCCGGCGCAGCCATGGCCGCGCCGCCCGCTGGGCGGAGCCCCAACCGTGAGCGGCACCGGTCCCGGCGTGCGATCAGAAGGGCCCTTCCACGAGGCGAGCGGCCGCGCGGCCCTCGCCGGGGAGG
>DATKAL010000040.1:0-6947 GCA_035498135.1 Anaeromyxobacter sp. | reverse complement strand
AGCTCGATGGTGATCCCGCGCCGCTTCTCCTCGACCAGCCGATCGGTGTCGATGCCGGTGAGGGCCCGGACGAGCGCGGTCTTGCCGTGGTCGATGTGCCCGGCGGTGCCGACGACGACGCGCCTCATATTCAGCCGGGGGCTGCGCCCCCGCCCCGCCGAGCAGGGCCCGTCGGGGCCCCACCCCTGCTCGCCGGGTCCCTTGCGCCGCCGCGAGCGGCTTCGCCGCCTCCGCGGCGGCGTCCCGGCGGGCTCGCCTTGCTCGCCTGCTCGCGGATCATGCTCGCTCAGACCCCCACTTCGCCCGGATCCTCCGGGCCCGCCCCGCCGGTCTCGTCGAGCTGGTAGTCCCAGCCGAAGAGGACCAGCTCGTCCGTCTCGAACGCCGCGAAGTCCGGCCTGGCCCCGTCGGGCCGGGCCACCAGCACGGCGGTCCGGACCTCGCGGGCGCCCGCCTTGCGGGCCAGGGCGCGGGCTCGCGCCAGGGTGGCGCCGGTGGCGGCGACGTCGTCGACCACCAGCACGCGGCGCCCGGTGAGGTCGGGCAGCTCGGCGAGCACCGAGGGGAGGCGGGCCCCGCCGTCGCGGCGCCGCTTCTCGATCCGGACCGGGTGGAAGTCGGCCCCGAGGGCGACCGCCAGTGCCCCGCCCACGAAGACGCCGCCCTTGGCGATCCCCACCACCACCTCGGGGTGGAAGGACTGGGCGATGCGGGCCGCGAGGGCGCGCGCCACCTCGCCGAAGGCCGCCCAGCCCAGCTCGCGCACGGCCCGCTTCGGCGCGCGCTTCAGGCGGGCCGGGGCGGCCAGGCGGTCCAGGGCGAACCCATCCGCCACCCCCATGCCGAGCGGGTGCCCCTCGCCCGCGCGCTGCCGGCGCCGGTCCCGGGAGGAGCGGCGGGCAAGGGGAGCGGCCGGCCGGCCGCGGCGGCGGGCCGGCCGCCTGGGGGCCGGACGAGCGGTCTTCCTCTTCCTGGCGGTGGCGATGGGCGTGTCTCCGGGATGGGCCGCTCCGGCGGCCGGAGCGGGCAGGTCAATCTACCACGGGCGGGGGCCCGGGGACGGGCTTCGCGCGCCTCACCCGGCCGCCCGCAGGCGGCCGAGCAGCTCGCGGAGCTCCGGCTCGCCGATCCGGTAGCGCTGGCGGCAGAACTCGCAGGTGATCACCGCCTCCTTCTCCTTGGCGAGCACGTCCTCGACCCCCTCCGCGCCCAGGGCCGAGATCGCCGCCCGGGCGCGCTCCAGGCTGCAGCCGCAGCGGTAGGCGACCTCCAGGTCGGCCAGGAGGTCGAATCCGTCGCCGGCCACGGCCCGGATCACGTCCTGCGACGGGGCCCCCCCGGCCAGCGCGGCCGGGAGCGCGCCGGCCGCGAGCCGGGCCCGGATCGCCTCCAGCGCCAGGTCGTCGCCGTCGGGGAGCCGCTGGACGAGCAGCCCGGCCACCTCCCCCAGCCGCTCACCCTCGCGGGGCAGGACCGCCAGGTCGAGGGCGGTCCCGACCTGCTCGCTGGCCGCGAACCAGCGGCGCAGGTCCTCCGCCAGGTCCAGGGCCTCGAGCTCGACCGCGCTCCGGTAGAACTGGCCCGCCCCGAGGTCTCGCACCACCGAGAGGTGGCCGGAGCCGCCCAGCGCCGCCCGCGCGCCGCGCGCCGGATCCCCGGGGAAATCGATCGCCGGGTGCCGGACGTAGCCCCGGACGTTCCCCCCGGCGTCGGCGTCGACGAAGAGCCCGCCGATCGGCCCGTCGCACTGGAGCTGGAGGTTCACCCGCCCTTCGTCCTTCTGGAGCGCGCCGAGGAGCGCTCCGGCGGCCAGGGCCTCGGCGAACAGGTGGGCGCTGGTCGGGGCCAGCCCGTGGAGGAGGCGGGCCATCCGGGCGGTGTCGCCGATCCGGACCAGCACGGCGCGGAGGCCGCCCGGGAGGAGCCCGCGGCAGAGGCGGTCGGTCATGGAGAGGGGATTCTGTTCGAGGGGCGGCGGGCGCGCCAGGACGCTCTCACAGCACCGAGCGGATCGTCTCCCGCATGGAGTGGCGGGGGGCCCACCCGGCCTCGCGCTCGAAGCGCGAGCCGTCCACCACGCACAGGTACTGGATGTGGTCGACCTCCTCGGGCGGGAAGCTCACCAGCCGGGCCTCGAAGGCCCGCCGGACCAGCGGCCGGATGAGCGGGTGGGGGAGGGGGACGGGGCTGCGGCCCAGCTCCTGGAGCGCGGCGGAGAGCGGGACCTCGCCCGGGCCGGCCACGTTGAACACCCCCCGCAGCCCGGGCCGGAGGGCGAGCACCAGGGCCCGGCAGACGTCGTCCTCGTGGATGAGCTGCACCATGGGATCGAAGCCCATCACCGTGACCGGGGTCTCGAGCCGCAGGTAGTTCGAGGGGGCGTTGCGCACTGTGGGCCCGACGATGTTCACCGGGCGGAGGATCACCGTCTCCATCTCCGGGTGGCGCCACATGAACGACTGCACGTACATGTCGAGCTCGATCAGGTCGCGCACGTCGCTGAACCGGTCGGCCGCCATGAGCGGCGTCTCCTCGGGGAGGAAGTTGGAGTTGTCGGGGCGCGGGCCGTAGACGTTGGCGGAGGAGAGGACCACCACCTTGCGCACCGCGTGGCGCACGCAGAGCTCCAGGATCTTGTGCGTGCCGAGGACGTTGAAGCTGTGGGCCTCGGTGAAGGGCATCCGGGGGTCGTGCATGATCCCGAGGTGGATGAGGGCCTCGATCCGGTGGCGCCGGAAGGCCTCCTCCACCCGCGCCTTGCGGATGTCGACCTGATGGTGGTCGATGTCCTTGGGCTTGCCGGCGAAGGGGCGGCGGTCCACACCCACCACGTGGGTCTCGGCGTGGAGCTGCTTGGCGAGCGCGCGCCCGAGGTTCCCGGAGATGCCGGTCACCAGCACCGTACGGGGGATGGGGAGCGGGGAGGGGGCGTCGGCCATGCCGCTCACCAGAACACGTGCCGGCGCTCGGCCAGGCCGCGCGCCAGGAGGCCCTTCACCGCCCGCTCCACCTCGGCCACCTTGAGCTCGAGCTCCGCGTCCTCCTCGTCGGGCGACCCCTGGAAGCGCATCGGCTCCCCGAAGTAGAGGTGGTGGCGGGTGGGGAGGGGGAGCGGCAGCAGGGTGGGGGTGATGGGGAAGGCGGGGAAGTCGAGCAGGCGGGCGAGGGGCTTGAGGTCGAAGATCGCCGGGGCCTGCTCCTCCGCGCCCACCACCCCGATCGGCACGATGGGGGCGCCCGACTCCAGGGCGAGCCGGAGGAACCCGGGACCGAACTTCTGCAGCTGGTAGCGCTGGGAGAAGGGCTTGTTGAGGCCGCGCACGCCCTCGGGGAAGACCAGGATCGCCTCGTCGGCGGCGAGCAGGCGCCGGCAGTTCTCCGGCGTGCCCACGATCTGCCCGCAGCGGGCCATGAAGGTGGAGACGAACGGCAGGGTGGGGACCCACTTCTCCACCAGGGCCCGCACCGCGCGCGGCGGGTCCTTCTCGATCAGGCAGGCCACCTCGATCATTGCGGCGTCGAAGGGGAGCTGCCCGGAGTGGTTGGCCACCAGGAGCACCCGGCCCTCGGAGGGGACGCGCTCGATCCCGTGGAGCTGGACCCGGAAGTACTTCCGGTAGAGCCAGAGGAGGGGGGCGATCGCCGCCACCGTGTAGTCGACGTCGAAGCCGTAGGGATCGACGCCGTACTCGTTCCGCGGCGGGGTGAGCTTCTCGAGGCGGGCGCGGGTCCCCGGGCCGCCGAGCGCGTAGGTCCAGGCGCGGAGCCGATCCCGGAGCGCGTTCGAGAGCTCGGCCATGCGGAACGTGTACCATGAGGGTCCAGGCAGCTTGTGGCTCGCGCGGGGGCGATGGTAGCCTCCGGGAACAACGGTGGATTTCCGCACTTCACGATGAAGGTCTCCTGCCCGCACTGCCAGGCCGCCTACAACATCGACGACCGGCGCGTGCCGGACACGGGCCTCAACGTCCGGTGTCCCAAGTGCCGGAACGCCTTCCCGGTGCGCCGGGCGCAGGACGGCGGGGCGGCGACCGTGGTCCCGCTGCCCGGGGGGGCGGCTCCGGCTGGCGTTCCCCTCCCGGCGCCCGCGGCGATTCCCTTCACCTCGGTCAGCGCTCCGCCCTCCGGCGTTCCGCTGCCGGGGGGGGCCTCGGCTGGCCCGGAGGCGGGCGCGATCCCGCTCCCCGCGCCCGCCTTCCCGCCCGCCGGCGAGGCCTATCCGCCCCTGCCGAACCCGTTCGCCGCGCCGGACGCGCCCGCCGTGCCGGAGAACCCCTTCGCCCTCCCGCCCCCGGCCGCCGCGCCCGATAACCCGTTCGCGCTCCCGCCCCCGCCGGCGGAGCCGGCCTCGGGCTCGCCCTTCGCCTCCACGGACACGCCGTTCGCGGCGTCCGACACGCCGTTCGCGGCGCCGGACGCCCCCTTCGTGGCCGCTCCCGTCGCCGCCCCGCCGCCTCCCCCGGCGCCGCTCGCGTTCGGGGAGGTGGACCTGGGCGGAGGGGGAAGCGATCCGCTGCCCACGCCCCCCGAGGACCCGGCCTTCGCGGCTGCGCCGGCCGCCGCTCCCGCGCCTCCCTTCCCCGACCCCTTCGGCGCGATCCCGGCCGAGCCGCTGCCGCCGCCCGATCCCTCGCCCATCGCGCCGCCCCCCGGCGCCTCCGAGGAGCTCGAGGCGCTCTTCGGCGAGGGCCCGAAGCCCGCCGTCCCGCCCGCCGCCGAGGCGCCGGCCGCCCCGGGCTACAAGGTGCGGCGGCGATCCGGGAAGCTCTTCGGCCCGTTTCCCGAGGAGCAGATCGTCCAGATGCTCGCCAAGGGCGAGCTGCTCGGGAACGAGGACGTGTCCGCCGACGGGGGCGCGACCTTCGAGCCCGTCGGAGCGGTGGCCGCGTTCCGCGAGGCGCTGCAGCGGGCGGGGGGCGAGGAGGCCGCCGCCCCCTCGGCGGCGGCGCCGGCGAAGACCGGGCTCCCCTTCGGCGACCGGATGGCGCCGTCCCGGGTGGTGGAGGGCGAGACGCCGCGGGCGCCCCTTCCGCGCTGGGTGAAGCCGGCCGCGGCCGGAGCGGCGGTGCTGCTCCTCCTCGCGGCGGGTGTCGGCGCGGGCTTCACCCGCCACGGGTTCTTCTTCCTCCACGACCTGCGCCGCGGGGACGCCGCCCAGGTCACCCAGACGGTCGCGGCGGCCCGGACCGCCCTGGCCCGGGGCGACTACGCCTCCGCGCGCGTCGCCCTGGAGCAGGCGTCGCGGGCGGTGGCGGCCGATCCGGACGCCACCCGGCCCGCCGCCCTGGTGGCGATGGCGGTCGCCGCACTGGAGCAGCGGCACGGCGCGCAGCCGGCCGAGGTGGAGCAGGCGAAGCGGCTCGCCGACCTCCTGGAGAAGGAGGCGAAGGGGGAGCTCGAGGCGCTCGAGGCGCGGGTGGCGGCGACGCTCGCCACCAGCCCGGGGAAGCCGCCCGAGGCGGCCGAGGGCCTCCTCGCCTCCCGCGTGGCCGGCGGAAAGGCGGATCCGGAGGCGGTGGCGCTCCTCCTCGCCGCGGCGCTCGCCCGGGGCGACGCGGCGCGGGCGGACGCCCTCTCCGGCCAGCTGGCCGGGCTCGAGCCCGGGCCCCGCGGCCCCTGGGGTCGGGGCCGGGCGGCCCTCCTCAAAGGCAAGCCCGGCGACGCGCGCGCCGCCTTCGAGGAGGCCCTGAAGCGCGACCCGGGTCACCTCCCCTCGCAGCTCGAGCTGGCCGCCCTGGCCGAGGCCGCCGGCGACGTCGAGGGCGCCACGGCCCGCCTGGCGCCGCTGCTCGAGGAGGGCGCCAAGGCGAAGCTCGGCCCGGCGGAGCGGGCGCGTGCCCTGATGGTCCAGGCGGCCCTGCTCGGTCGCCACCGGGCCGACCTGGCCAAGGCCGACCAGGCCCTGGACGCGGCGGTGGCGGCCGATCCCCGCCTGCTCGAGGCCCGGGTGGCGCTGGCCTGGCTCCGGCTGCGGGCGGGCGACCCGGCCCGGGCGGTCCTGATCACCGATCCCGTGGCCGCCGGGGCGGCCGCCTCGCCCATCCTGGCGGCGGTCCGGATCCGCGCCCTCGCCCAGGCCGGCCGCGCGCTCGACGCCTCGCAGCTCGCCGACCAGGCCCTGGCCGCCTCCCCGGGGAACCCGGCCCTGCTCCTCGCCCGGGCGGCCGCGCTCAACGCGAGCGGGAAGGCGGCCGAGGCGGCGGCGGTCTACGAGGACGTGGTGGCCCGCGATCCGGCGGCGGTGGAGCCCCGGGTGGCCCTGGCCCGCCTCTCCCTGGCGCGCGGGGACTACGACAAGGCGGCGGCGCTCCTCGCCGCCGCGGCGGAGAAGGACCCGAAGGATCCCACCGTCCCGGCCACCGCCGGCGAGGTCGAGCTGGCGCGGGGCAACGCGGCCGCCGCCGAGGCCGCCTTCCGGCGCGCCCTGGCGGCCGAACCCGAGCACGCCCCCGCCGAGATCGGCCTCGCCCGGCTCGCGCTGGCCCGCGGCGACGCCGAGGCGGCCCGCGCCGGTCTGGCCCGGGCCCTGGCCCTCGACCCGCGCAACGCCGAGGGGCACCTCGCCCACGGGTCGCTCCTCTGGGCGGCGGGGGACCTGCCCGGGGCGGAGAAGGCCTTCCAGGCGGCGGTGGACCTGCAGCCGCGCAACGCGGCGGCGCTCACCCGGCTCGGCGGGGTGAAGCTCGAGCGGAGCGACGTCGAGGGGGCGCTCAAGGTGCTCACCGCCGCCTCCAACGAGGACGAGAACCTGCCCGAGGCGCGGCTCTGGCTGGGGCGGGCGCTGCTCGCCAAGGGCGAGACCCCGGGCGCCCTCGCCCAGCTGCGCAAGGCGGTCGAGCTCGAGCCGAAGAACCCGCAGAACCACCTCCAGCTCGGCATCGCCCTGGAGCGATCGGGGGCGCTCCAGGAGGCGCTCGAGGCCTACCGCGCCGCGGCCGCCGCCGATC
>DATKAL010000039.1:0-16773 GCA_035498135.1 Anaeromyxobacter sp. | reverse complement strand
TCCCACCTCGTCGCCCGGGGTCACGAGGTGACCGTCGCCGGCGGCTTCCCCCACCACCCGGGGGGGCGGCTGCTCGACGGCTACCGCAAGCGGCTCCTCCTCGAGGAGCGGCGCGGGGGCGTGCGGGTGGTCCGCGGCTGGCACGTCACCACCGCGAGCCCGCGCGTCGCCTTCCGGGCCGCGGTGATGGTCTCCCAGGCGGTGGGGACGACGATGGCCGCCCTGCTCGCGGGCGGGAAGCCCGACGTGGTGGTGAGCTACGGCCCGCCGCTCGTCGGTCCGCTGCTCGCCGCCGCGGTCGCCAGGGCCCGGCGGGCGCCCCTGGTGACGGTGATCTACGACCTCTACCCGGACATCGCCGTCGAGACCGGGCGGGTGAAGAACCCGGCCGTGATCGCGGCCGCGCGCTGGGCGGAGCGGCGCGTCTACGCCGCCTCGGATCGGATCGTGGTGCTCTCGGAGGGCTTCCGGCGCACCCTCGCCGCCCGGGGGGTGGAGCCGGGCAAGGTCGAGATCGTCCCGGTGTGGCTCGACCCGGCGGAGGTCCGGCCCGCCGCCCGCGAGAACGCCTGGCGCACGGAGCAGGCGATCCCTCCCGGCACCTTCGTGGTCCTCTACGCCGGGACGATCGGGATCGTCTCGGGGGCCGAGGTGATGGTCGAGGTCGCCGATCGCCTGCGGGGGGAGCCGGACCTCCTCTTCCTCTTCGTGGGCGAGGGCCAGGTGAAGGCCGCCATCGAGGAGGCGACCCGCGCCCGCGGCCTGCCCAACGTCCGCTTCCTCCCGCTCCAGGACCGCGCCCGGCTGGGCGAGGTCCAGGCGACGGCCGACCTCTCCGTGGTCACGCTCGCGCCCGGCCGGGCCCGGACCAGCGTGCCCTCGAAGGTGGTGGGCTACCTGGCCGCGGGCCGGCCCGTGCTGGCCAGCGTCGACGAGGACTCGGACACGGCGGCCTGCGTCCGGGCCGGACCCTGCGGCGTGGTGGTGCCGCCGGCGGACGCCGCCGGCCTGGCGGAGGCGCTGCTCGCCCTGAAGCGGGATCCGCAGCGGCGGGCGGCGCTCGGCGGCACGGGACGCGCCACCTTCGAGCGCGACTTCGCCGCGCCCGCGGTCCTGGATCGGTTCGCCAGCCTCCTCGAGCGGGTGGCGGAGGGGCGAGCGTGAGCGCCCGCACCGTGGTGGTGATCGGCGCCGGCCCGCTGCAGGTGCCCGCCTACGAGGCGGCCCGGCGGATGGGGCTGCGGAGCGTGGCGATCGACCGGAACCCGGCCGCGCCGGGCATGGCCCTCGCCGACGTGGCCGAGGCGGTGGACACCCGGGACGTCGAGGGCGTGCTCGCCGTCGCCCGCCGGGAGCGCGCCAGCGGGGTGGTCACCCTCTGCACCGACGCGCCGGTGGTGGTGGTCGCGGCGGTGGCGCGGGCGCTCGGGACCCCCGCCCTCACGCCCGAGGCGGCGGCGGTGGCCACGAACAAGGCCCGCATGCGCGACGCGCTCGCGGCCGGTGGCGTGCCCATCCCGCGCTACCGGCGGGCGCGGACCCTGGAGGAGGCGAGGGCGGCCGCCGAGGAGCTCGGGTTCCCCGTGATCCTCAAGCCGCCGGCGAGCTCCGGGAGCCGCGGCATCTTCAAGGCCTCGGCCGCCGACCGGCTCGAGGCCGGCTGGCGGCACGCCCGCTCGGTCGCGGGGGAAGGCGCGGAGATCCTGGTCGAGGAGTTCGTCGAGGGCGACGAGGTCAGCGTCGAGACCCTCTCCTTCGGCGGCGCGCACCACGTGATCGCCGTGACCGACAAGCGGACCACGGGAGATCCGTACTGGGTGGAGACCGGCCACTCCCAGCCGTCGCGGCTCCCACCGCCGACGCTCACGGCGGTCCGGGACTGCGCCCGGGCGAGCCTGGCCGCGCTCGGCGTCTCCGAGGCGGCCGGCCACGTCGAGATCAAGGTGGGGCCGGGCGGGCCGCGCCTCATCGAGGTGGGGGCGCGGCTCGGGGGAGACTTCATCACCACCGAGCTCGTGCCCCGCTCGACCGGCGTCGACATGGTGGAGGCGGTGATCCGCCTCGCGCTGGGAGAGCCGCCCCGCCACCTCCCCACCCAGGACCGGGGGGCCGCCATCCGCTACCTGCTCCCGCCTGCCGGGAGGCTCGAGGCGGTGGAGGGGCTCGACGCCGCCCGCCGCATGCCGGGCGTCGTCCGGCTGGAGCTCTCGGCTTCGCCGGGGACCGTGCTCGAGGGGGTGCGCTCGAGCCTCGACCGGCCCGGCTTCGTGATCGCGGAGGCGCCGTCGGCGGCGGAGGCGGAGCGGCGGGCGGCGGCTGCCGCGAGCGCCGTCACGTTCCGCGTCTCCCCCGGCGGGAGGCCCGCATGACCGCTGCCGGCCGGGCGCTCAAGCGCGGGATCGACCTCGCCGTCTCGGCGGTCGGCCTGCTCGTGCTCTCGCCGGTGCTCTGCCTGATCGCGCTCGCGATCCGGGCCGACTCGCCCGGCCCGGCCTTCTTCCGCCAGGAGCGGCTCGGGGCCGGCGGCGTGACGTTCCGGATCTGGAAGCTCCGGACCATGGTCCAGGGCGCCCAGGTGGTGCTCGACGACCGGGGAAACGTCGCCAACGCGGCCCGCGACCCGCGCCACACCCGCCTCGGCCGCTGGCTGCGCAGGCTCTCGCTCGACGAGCTCCCCCAGCTCGTGAACGTCCTCCTCGGCCAGATGAGCCTGATCGGGCCGCGGCCCGACCTCCCCGAGGCCCTCGCCCTCTACACCGCCGAGGAGCGGCGCAAGCTGGAGGTCCGGCCCGGGATCACCGGCCTGGCGCAGGCGAGCGGCCGGAACGCGCTCTCCGCCCACGAGAAGTGGGCGCTCGACGCGCGCTATGCCCGCGAGGTATCGGTGGCGCTCGACCTGCGCATCCTGCGGGCCACCGTCGGCGCGCTCCTCGGCCGGCGCGGCATCTACGCCGGCGAGGAGCCGCCCCCGGAGCTGCCGGGCGCGCCGAGGAGCCGAGGAGGCGAGCCATGAACGTGCGAACCGTCCCGCTCGAGGAGCACCACCTCGAGAACATGCTGAAGTGGCTCCAGGACGCCGACCTCCGCGATCACCTGGGGACCGTCTACCCGCCGGCGCGGGCCCAGCACCTGGAGTGGTACCGCGCCCTGACGGCCGACCGGACCCGGCTCGCCCTGGCGATCGAGGCCGACGGCGTCCACGTCGGGGTGGTCGGCCTCTCCGGCATCGACCTCGTCTACCGCTGCGCCGAGCTCTGGATCTACCTGGGCGAGGGCCAGGCGCGAGGGCAGGGCGCGGCCCGCGAGGCGTTCCGCCAGGCCTGTGCCTACGGCTTCGGCACGCTCGGGCTCAACCGCATCTTCGTCCAGGTGTTCTCCTTCAACGAGCGGGCGCGCCGCTTCTTCGAGGCCTGCGGGATGAAGCCCGAGGGCGTGCTCCGCGAGGCGGTCTTCAAGCGCGGCCGCTTCCACGACAAGCACGTGCTCGGGCTCCTCGCCCGCGAGTTCCAGGATGGCTGACGCTCCCTTCCTCCCCTTCGCTCTCCCCGAGATCTCCGAGGAGGAGATCGCCGCCGTGGTCGAGACCCTCCGCTCCGGCTGGATCACCACCGGCCCGAAGACGAAGGAGCTCGAGCGCCGGTTCGCCGAGGCGACCGGCGCAGCGCACGCGGTGATGGTCAACTCCTGCACCGCCGCGCTCCACCTGGCGCTCGAGGCCCTCGGGGTGAAGGCGGGCGACGAGGTGATCGTCCCCACCCTCACCTTCGCCGCCAGCGCCGAGGTGGTCCGCTACCTGGGCGCCACCCCGGTGCTGGTGGACGTCCGGCGGTCCGACCACAACGTCGATCCGGCGGCGGTCGAGCGCGCCCTCGGGCCCCGTACCCGGGCGGTGATCCCGGTTCACTTCGCCGGCGTCCCCGCCGACATGGACGAGCTCGCCGCCCTGGTCGCCCCGCGGGGCATCCCGCTGGTGGCGGACTCCGCCCACTGCTTCCCCGGGCAGTACCGCGGCCGGAACGTGGGGACGCTCGCCGCGGTGACCTGCTTCTCCTTCTACGCCACCAAGACCCTCACCACCGCGGAGGGCGGCGCGGCGGTGACCGCCGACCCGGCCCTGGCCGACCGGATGCGGATCATGTCGCTCCACGGCATCTCGCGGGACGCCTGGAAGCGCTACTCGGCCGAGGGGTCCTGGTACTACGAGATCGTCGCGCCCGGCTTCAAGTACAACATGACGGACGTGGCCGCGGCCCTGGGGCTCGGCCAGCTCGCCCGGGCGGAGCGCATGTGGGCGCGCCGGCGGGCGATCGCCGAGGCGTACGACGCCGCCTTCCGCGGGGAGGAGGCGCTCGAGCTGCTCGCCCGGCCCGCCGACCGCGGCCACGCCCACCACCTCTACGTCCTGAAGCTCGCCGGCCGGGCCGCCGCCGGCCGGGATCGCGTGATCCAGCGGCTCAAGGAGCGCGGCATCGGGACCTCGGTCCACTTCATCCCGCTCCACCTCCACCCCTACTACCGCGAGACCTACGGCTATCGTCCGGAGCAGCTCCCGGTCGCCCTGGACCTCTACCAGCGGAGCCTCTCCCTGCCGATCTACTCGCGGATGACGGACGGGGACGTGGACCGCGTCATCGAGGGGGTCCGCTCGGCGCTCGCCCGAGGCCCGCTCTGACGCCTACGGGGGACTGGATCCGAGCCGAAGACCCCTGTTAGATCGCGCCCGGTACCCGGAATGGTGTTCCTGCTCAGCACCCGGCGATTCCTGATCATCGCCGTCCACCTCGCGCTGTGGGTGGCGTCGGTCTACCTCGCGTTCTTCCTCCGATTCGAGTACCCCTTCTCGGCCAAGGTGCGCCTGGAGCTCGGGCTCTGGCTCCCGGTGCTCCTCGCCATCCGGACCGGCACCTTCTTCGCCTTCCGGCTCTACCGGGGGCTCTGGCGGTACACCGGCGCCCGGGACCTGATCGCCCTGATGAAGGCGGTGACCCTGTCGAGCCTCCTCCTCGCGGCGGCGATGCTGCTCCTCGGCCAGCGGGGGTTCCCGCGCTCGATCGTGGTGATCGAGTGGCTCACCTGCATCATCATCGTCGGCGGGGTCCGGTTCGCGGCCCGCTCGCTTCGGCCCCAGCACCAGCCGGTGAGCGACGAGGACGTCGAGCCGGTGCGGGTGGTGATCGTGGGCGCGGGCGACGCGGGGGAGATGCTTCTCCGCGAGCTCCAGCGCAAGCCGGGCGAGCGCCGGGTGATCGGCTTCCTGGACGACGACCGCCACAAGCTCCACGAGCACATCCACGGGGTGAAGGTGCTGGGCGGCGTCGACGACCTCCCCGCCGTGGTGGCGCGCCGGGCGGTGGAGGAGGTCCTGATCGCCATCCCCACCGCGACCGGGGCCGAGATGCGCCGCATCGTCGCCTACTGCAAGGCGGCGGGGGCGCGGTTCAAGACCATCCCCGGGCTCGACCGCCTGGTCGACGGCCGCGTCACCGTCAACCAGCTGCGGAACGTGGCCATCGAGGACCTGCTCGGGCGCGACCCCGTCCACCTCGACATGGAGGCCCTCTCCGAGGAGATGGAGGGGCACGTGGTGATGGTGTCCGGCGCGGGCGGCTCGATCGGCTCGGAGATCTGCCGGCAGGTCTGCCGGTTCCGGCCGGCGGCCCTCCTCCTCGTGGAGCGGGCGGAGAACAACCTCTTCCACGTACACCGGGAGCTGCTCGACCGGTTCCCCGGACTCCCCCTCCACCCCCTGGTGGCGGACATCGGCGACCCGGCCCGCATGGAGGAGCTCTTCGCCGCCCACCGGCCGTCGGTCCTCTTCCACGCCGCCGCCCACAAGCACGTGCCGATGATGGAGTGGAACCCGGGCGAGGCGGTGAAGAACAACGTCCTCGGCACCCGGGCCCTGGCCGATCTGGCCGATCGGTTCGGCGTGGAGCGGTTCGTGATGATCTCCACCGACAAGGCGGTGAACCCGACCTCGATCATGGGGGCCTCGAAGCGGGTGGCCGAGATGTACGTCCAGGCCCTCTCGCAGCGCAGCCCGACCAAGTTCGTCACCGTCCGCTTCGGCAACGTGCTCGGGTCGGCGGGGAGCGTGATCCCGATCTTCCAGGAGCAGATCGCGAACGGCGGGCCGGTGACCGTGACCCACCCCGAGATGAAGCGGTACTTCATGACCATCCCGGAGGCGAGCCAGCTCGTGCTCCAGGCCGGGGTGATGGGGAACGGGGGCGAGATCTTCATCCTCGACATGGGCAAGCCGGTCTCGATCGCCGAGCTGGCGCGCGATCTCATCACGCTCTCGGGGCTCGAGCCGGGGGCGGACGTCGAGATCCGGTTCACCGGGATCCGGCCGGGCGAGAAGCTGTTCGAGGAGATCGCCGTGGACGCGGAGCGGGCCTCGAAGACCGGGCACCCGCGGATCTTCGTGGGGCACTTCCGGCCTCAGCCCTGGGAGGCCCTCCAGCAGGACCTCGCCGACCTCGCCGGGCTGGCGGGCGGGGAGCCGGAGGCGATCCGCAGGAAGCTCGGCGAGATGATCCCCGAGTACCGGCCCTACCGGCCGGAGGCCAGGGAGGACACGCAGGCGTCCGGCGATCGGCGGGTGTCGGGTGCTTAGCCCTTCCGGCGGATCGAGGGACCCAGGGACGTCCGACCCGGCGGCGCGCGGGACGGAGCCGCGCGTCGTCTGCCGGCGCTGCTCCTCCCCCCACGTGCGCCGCTCGCACTCCCGGAGCCACTGGGAACGCATCGCCGCGCGGGTCCTCGGGGCGCGGTTCCACACCTGCGAGCGCTGCGGGGCGCGCGGCTGGCACTGGCGCCGGCGCAGCTCCTCGACGTCGCACCGGGAGCCGGAGCGGCCCGGCCGGCCCGTCGAGAAGCGCGACCTTCGGGCCAGCAAGCAGGTTGCCCGCCGCTCGCTCGCCGCGCTCCTCCTCGCCTGCCTGCTCGGCGCGGTCTCCGGCTACCTGGTCTGGAGCTGCGACCTGCAGCGCACGGAGAGCCCCTCCACCCCGCCCGACGGGCGGTAGGCCCTCGCCCTTCGCCCTCACCGAACCCCCGATCCTGCAGGCGGCTCTCACCCAAGCACGGAGACGCTGGTGACCTCGGAGACCCCCCCCACGGGAGCCGACCTGCCGGAGAAGGCGCCGGGCCGCTGGCCCGCCCTCCTGGTGCTGGCCGGCGGGCTCCTCGCCTGCATCCCCGGCGTCCCGGCGGCCGCCGCCCTCACCGGCGGCGCGGCCCTCGCCCTCACCGTCGGGAACCCGCTCTCGCGGCGCACCCGGCCGCTCGCCAGGAAGCTCCTCCCCGCGGCGGTGATCGGCCTCGGGGGAGCGATGGACCTCGCCCAGGTGGCCCGGGCCGGGGTCCGGGGGGTCGGCTACACCGTCGCCAGCATCGGCGCCGCGCTCGCCCTGACCTGGCTCCTCGGCCGGCTCCTCCGGGTCGACCGCCGGACCGGCACGCTGGTCGGGGTGGGCACCGCCATCTGCGGGGGGAGCGCCATCGCCGCGGCCGCGCCGGTGATCGGGGCGGACGAGCGCGAGATGTCGGTGGCGCTCGGCACCGTGTTCCTCCTCAACTCGGTGGCGCTCCTGGTCTTCCCGCCCATCGGCCACGCGGCGGGCCTCACCCAGCCCGCCTTCGGCCTCTGGGCGGCCCTCGCCATCCACGACACCAGCTCGGTGGTGGGGGCGGCGATCCAGTACGGGCCGGTGGCCACCACCGTGGCGACCACCGTCAAGCTCGCCCGGGCGCTCTGGATCGTCCCGGTCACCCTCGGCCTCGGGATCCTGGAGCGCCGGCGGGGCGGGACGGCCGGGCGGCGCGGCGGCAACCCGCCCTGGTTCATCCTCGGCTTCCTCGCCGCCGCCGCGGCGGCCACCTTCCTCCCCGCGCTCCGTCCCGCCGGGCACCTGGCGGCCGCGGCCGCGCGACAGGCGATGGTCCTCACCCTCTACCTCATCGGCCTCGGCCTCTCGCGGGAGAGCCTTCGCGCCGTGGGGACGAGACCCCTCGTCCTCGGGCTGGTGCTCTGGATCGCCGCCGCCGCCGGCACCCTGCTGGCGGTGCGGCTCGGCCTGGCCGCGGTCTAGCGCCGGCTCCCGGCTATGATGCCGGACGCCGATGGCCTCCCCCCTCTCCCTGACCTCCGCCCAGGCCCGGACGCTCCACCTCGCCGCCCAGGGGCTCCTGGAGCGCCCGGCGCGCCCCGCGACGCGCGACGACGTGCGGGCCGCGGTGGCGCGGATGTCGCTCCTCCAGATCGACACCATCCACGTGGTGGCGCGGAGCCCCTACCTGGTCCTCTTCTCGCGGATCGGGGACTACGAGCCCGCCTGGCTCGACGAGCTGGTGGCCTCGACCGCGCTCTTCGAGGTCTGGGCCCACGAGGCCTGCATCGCCCCCATCGAGGACTACGGCCTCCACCGCCGGTCCCTGGAGACCCGGGAGCACTGGTTCGTGAACCGGGCCCGGCGCCTGCTCCGCCGGCAGGGCGAGGGGATGCGCGCCCTCCTCGAGCAGGTGCGGGCGAACGGTCCCGTGAAGGCGGCCGACTTCGAAGGCCGGCGACGGAGCCGCTCGGGCTGGTGGGGCTGGAAGCGGGAGAAGGCCTGGCTCGAGGCCTGGCTGGCGCTCGGCGAGCTGATGGTGGCGAGGCGCGAGGGCTTCCAGCGCGTGTACGACCTCGCCACCCGGGTCTACCCGGCCGCGGTCGCCCCCCTGCCGTCCCGGGCCGAGGCCGAGCGCGCCCTGGTGGAGCGGGCGGTCCGGTCGCTGGGCGTGACCCGGGCGCGCTGGGTCCACGACTACTTCCGGACCCGTCCCCGGCTCGGCGACGCCGACCTCCGCCCCCTGGTCGAGGACGGGACGCTCGTGGAGGCGACGGTGGCGGGCTGGCCGGGCCCCGCCTACGTCCACCGCGACCGCCTGGCGCTCGCCGAGCGGGTCGCCGCCGGCGGCCTCCGCCCCACCCGCACGGCCCTCCTCTCGCCCTTCGACCCGGTGGTGTGGGACCGCGAGCGGGCCCGGGAGCTGTTCGGCTTCGACTACCGCCTGGAGTGCTACACGCCCGCGCCCCGGCGCCGGTACGGCTACTTCGCCCTCCCCATCCTCCGCCGCGGCGCGCTGGTGGGGCGGCTGGACGCCAAGGCGCACCGGGCCGAGGGGCGCTTCGAGATCCGGGCGCTCCATCTCGAGGAAGGGATCCGGGTGGGAGAGGGCCTGCTCCTCGACCTGGCGCGGGCCGTCGGCGCCTGCGCACGCTGGCACCGGACACCGGAGGTGCAGGTTCGGCGGACCGCGCCGGCCGGGGTGCGGCGGAGGCTGACGGCGCTGCTGTGAGCGGCGAGGAGGCGGGGCGGACGTCCCCGGCGAGCGCCGAGCCCCGTCGCTCGGTGTGATCCACTGTGCGCGTGGTGCGTCCCGTGATCCGGGAGTGCCGGAGCACCGCTGACCCAGGCCTCCCGGCGCTGTCCGGGTGCCGCCTGGCATGCTACGAAGGACCCGGATGTCGCGCTCCCGCCTGCGAGGCGACCGGCCGACCAGCGCGGAGGGCGCCGTCCTCCTCGAGCGCTCGGTGGTCGCGTCGTGAGCGATCGTCCCCGGGCGCGCCGGGGCCCACGGGCCTCGTCGGCCCTCGCCGGCTGGTTCCTCGCCGCCGGCCTCCTGGCCGCGAACCTGTTCGTGACCGTCCACACCGTCCAGGCGCTGCGGGAGAGCCTGGCCCAGCACCGGGCCGCGGCCTCGCTCTCGGCGCAGAACCTCGCCCGCCTGCTGGAGGAGAGCCTCAGCGCCTCCTTCGACCGGGTCGACATGGCGCTCCTGGCGGTCGTGGACGAGTACGAGCGCCAGGCGGCGACCGGCCGGGTCGACATCCGCTCCCTCGGCGCCGTGCTCGCGCGCCAGAAGGACCGGACCCCGGACCTCCTCGGGCTCCGGGTCGTGGATCGCCAGGGCGTCTTCCTGCTCAGCGTCCCGTCGGCGCCGACCCGGGTGGACGTCTCGGATCGCGAGTACTTCGACGCCCTGCGCGCGACGCCCGAGCGGCAGCGGTACGTCTCCCGGCCCTTCGTGAGCCGGGTCACCGGGACGCCCGTGATGGCCATCGCCCGGCGGCTCTCCGGCGCCGACGGTTCCTTCGCCGGGGTGGTGCTCGGCGTGGTGTCGATCACGCGGCTCACCGACTCCCTCTGGGCGATCGACGTCGGGCCGCACGGCTCGGTCTCCTTGCGCTTCGCCGACGACATGGGCCTGGTCGCGCGGACCGGGCCCAAGGGGCCGAACACGGAGATCGGCAACACCCGGGTCTCCCGCGAGCTTCGCGACCTGGTGGCCTCCGGCAAGGACTCCGCCGCCTACGAGGCCACCACCCTCACCGACGGCTTCACGCGCTCGTTCGCCTATCGCCGGCTCGCCCGCTACCCGCTCTACGCCATCGTCGGGATGGCGTCGGAGGACTACCTCGCCGAGTGGCGGACGCGCGCGGCGCGCGAGGGCGTGCTCGCCCTCGCCTTCGCGGCCTTCACGATCCTGGGCGCGGTGGCCGGGCACCGCGCCTGGCGGCACCAGGTCCAGGCGGAGGACCAGCTGAGCGCGGAGAAGGAGCGGCTCGCCGTCACGCTCCGCAGCATCGGCGACGGCGTGATCGCCACCGACCTCGATCGCCGGATCGTCCTGGTGAACGCCGCGGCGGAGCGGTTCACCGGGTGGCCGGCGGAGGACGCCCAGGGGAGGCCGGTCGACGAGGTCTTCCGGCTGGTGGACGAGCGGAGCCGGGTCGCCAGCCTGGCCGGGGAGCGCTCCGGGGCGGTGCGGCGGGAGGTGCTGCGCGCGCGGGACGGCCGGGAGCTGGTGGTCGCCTGGAGCGCGATGCCCATCCGCGATCGCGAGGACCGGACCCTCGGCCTGGTCCTGGTCTTCAAGGACCTCACCACCCTGGAGCTCACCGAGGACGAGCTGGCCCGGGCGCAGAAGCTCGAGTCGCTGGCGGTCCTGGCGGGCGGCATCGCCCACGACTTCAACAACCTGCTGACCGGCATCGTGGGGAACATCTCGTTCGCCCGGAGCGAGGTGGCCGGCGACGGCGAGGCCGGCCTCGCCCTGGCCGACGCCGAGGCGGCCTCCCTGAGAGCCCGCGGGCTCACCCAGCAGCTCCTGACGTTCTCGAAGGGCGGCGCCCCGGTGAAGCGACCGGTCGACCTGACCGCCCTGATCGAGGAGACGGCGCGCTTCGCGGCGCACGGCGCGGCGACGGCCTGCCGGTTCGAGCTCGCCCGGGGGCTGTGCGCCGTGGTGGATCGGGGCCAGATCGGGCAGGTGATCCAGAACCTGGTGCTGAACGGCATCCAGGCCATGTCGTCGGGCGGGCAGCTGGTGGTGCGCGCCGCCCGGGTGGAGGTCCCGGCCGGGAACGGGTTCGGGCTCGAGCCGGGCCCGTACGTCCGGATCTCGGTGCAGGACCGGGGACACGGGATCCCGCCGGAGGTCCTGCCCCGTGTCTTCGATCCCTTCTTCACCACCAAGCGGGAGGGGAAGGGGCTCGGCCTGTCGATCTGCCACTCGGTGGTCCGCCGGCACGGGGGACACGTCGAGGTCGAGTCGAAGGTCGGGGAGGGCTCGACCTTCCGCGTCTACCTGCCTGCCTCGAGCGACGGAGCCGGCGCCCCCGAGGCGCGGGCGACGCTGCCGGCTCCCTGCGCCGGCGGCCAGCGGATCCTGGTGATGGACGACGAGGAGATGGTCCGGACGATGGCGACCCGCACCCTCGCCCGGCTGGGCTACGACGCGGTGGCGGCGCGGGACGGGGAGGAGGCGCTCTCGCTCTACGCCGAGGCGAGGTCCGAGGGCCGGGCCTTCGCCGCCGTGCTGATGGACCTCACGGTCCCGGGCGGCCTGGGCGGCAAGGAGACCATGGCGCGCCTGCGGGAGCTCGACCCCGGCGTGGTGGGCGTGGTGTCCTCGGGGTACTCGAACGATCCGGTCATGGCCCGCTACGCGGAGCACGGGTTCCGCGCCGTCCTGGCGAAGCCCTACGTGGCCGCGGACCTCGAGGTGACGTTCCGGGAGCTCCTCGCCGGCTGACCGAGGTGCGGCGGCGGAGGCGGGCCCCGGGGAGGGCCCACGGTCACTGCACCACCTCGAAGCTCACCCGGGCGGCGCCGGCGCGGCCGTGGTCGTCGACGGCGCGGACCACGAAGGTCCCGGGGCGCGGCCGCCAGAGGAACGGCTCCGCCGGGGGGGAGCGGCCCACGAGCTCGCCGTCCATGAACCAGAACACCTCCCGGGCGTCGGCGTCGGTGACGGCGGTGAGCGGCACCGGATCCTCGCCCACCCGGGAGGCGCGCAGCGAGTACGTCCCGCCGTCCTGCGGGGAGGTGACCCGGGGCGGCACGCCGCGCGCCGCCTGCTCCTCGAGCGGGCAGCCGGGGGCGGGGGGCGGCGGCAGGCGCCGGGGGATCCCGGCCGAGGCGAAGAGGCGGAGGAGGTCCGACGGCCAGTACTCGAAGACCTCGCGCCGCGCGGGCGCGCCGGCGCGGCAGAGCCGGAGGCCGGTCCGGGGATCGATCGCCACCTCCCGGTGCACGTCGCAGGTGTCGATGGGCGACACCCCGGGGATGAACTGGGTCTCGACGGTGTGGCGACAGCTGGGACCGGGCAGCTTGCCGGAGACCGCGCAGACCGCGACCCGCGTGACCCCGCGCGGCCGCGGCCGCTCGACCGCCTCGATGCTCCCGGTGGTGCGGAGCCCGTCGACGACCTGGAACAGGAGCGGCGCGGCCGCCTCGAGCCCGACGAAGGCCGGGTTGCCCTGGCCGTCGAAGCGCCCCACCCAGACCGCGAGCACGTACTGGCCCGCCACGCCCACCGCCCAGGCGTCCCGGAACCCGTGCGAGGTGCCGGTCTTCCAGGCGACGGGGAGCTCCCGGGGCCCCCCCTGGCCCACCGCGCCGGGGCGCGGGTTCTGCTCGAGCATGTCGAGGACCACCCAGGCGGCCTCCTCCGAGAGGAGCCGCGTGCCCTGCGGCGGGGCTGCGGCGAGCCGGGTCCGGAGCGCGCGGTGTACCCCGCCCTCGGCGAGCATGCCGTAGAGGCCGGCGAGCTCCTCCATCGTGACCTCGGCGCCGCCGAGGACGAGCGAGAGGCCGTAGTGGCTCTCGGGCAGGAGGCCGCCGACGCCGGCGCGGCGGAGGAGGTCGTGGAGGCCGGGGGAGAGCCGGGTGGAGAGCTCCACCGCGGGTACGTTGCGGCTCCGGACCAGCGCTCCGGTGGCGTCGATGGGGCCGACGAACTGGCCGTCGAAGTTCTCCGGATCGTAGCCGCGGAACCGGGCGGGCGCGTCCTTGAGCACCGAGCGGGGGTGGATGAGCCCCTGCTCGAGCGCCAGGGCGTACACGAAGGGCTTGAGCGCCGAGCCGGGGGAGCGCCGGGCGCGGGTCCCGTCGACCTGGCCGCCGATCCGCGCGTCGTGGAAGTCGGAGGAGCCGACCGCCGCCAGCACCTCCATCGAGCGCCAGTCGAGCAGCAACGCCGACGCGTTCTCGATGCCCACCGCCCGGCCGCGCTCGACGTGGGCGTGGATCGCCCGCTCGACCAGCCGCTGGAGGCGGAGGTCGAGCGTGGTCACCACCGTCCCCTCCTCCCCGCCGGCGAGCACGCCCTGGACGAAGTGCGGGGCGAGGAAGGGGAGCGCCTCCGGGGTGCGCGCCACGATCGGCCCGAGCGCGCGCTCGCCCCGCTCGCCGGGATGGACGGCGAGCCAGCGCCGGGCGAGCGCGGCGCGCGCCCGCTCGAGCTCCGGGCCCGGCTCGCCCGGCGCCCGCCGGGTGGGGCTCTGCGGGATCACCGCCAGGACCAGGGCCTCGTCGAGCTGCAGCCGCTCGGCCTCCTTCTCGAAGTAGATCAGGCTCGCCGCCCCCGCCCCCTCCACGTTGCGCCCGTAGGGAGCGAGGTTCAGGTAGGCCTCCAGCAGCTCCTGCTTGGAGTAGTGCCGCTCGAGCTGGAAGGCGCGGAGGATCTGCGCCAGCTTGCCCCCAACGGTGCGGGAGTCGATCCCGTACCGGATCCGGGCGAGCTGCATGGTGAGGGTGGAGCCCCCGACGCGCCGCCCGCCCCGGACGTAGGTGCGGAGCGCCGCCCGGACGAGCGAGACCGGGTTCACGCCGGGGTGGGCGAAGAAGTGGCGGTCCTCGTGGAGGAGGGTGGCCTCCACGAGCAGCGGCGAGATCCGCGCCAGCGGGAGCCAGAGCCGGTACCGCTCCTCCGGCGAGAGCGTCAGCCGGAGGAGCTGCCCGCGCCGGTCGAAGACCGCCCGCGAGGTTCCCAGCCCCTCGCGGAGGGGCGGGCGCGGCAGGGCCAGCCACCCGAGCAGGACGGCGGAGGCGGCCCCGGCCGCGAGCTTCGCTCCCCGGGTCAATCTCCCTTGCCCGAGACGGTGATCCGGCTCGACACCCCGCGCGCCTTCACGCTCCGGTCGTACATCGACTCGGCGAAGGCGGGCGGCCCGGCGAAGGTGCCGCGGTTGGTGGCCTTGACGCGGTACACGAACTCGCGCGCCTCCGGGCCGACCGGCCCGTAGAGCACCACCCGGTCCTCGCGGACGTCGGCGAGCTCCGGGCGCCAGGTGGAGGCCTCGGTCCCGATGGGGAGCGCGCTCGCCGTCGCGCCTGCGCTCGGCGGAGGACCGGCGCCGCCCTCGCCCTCGGCTTCGCCCCCCTCCTCGAGCTCCGCCTCGGCCTGCGCCTGCGCGGCCAGGGGATGGCTCTCGAGCACCGGCTCGAACCCGCCCGGGAGCAGGTCCACCACCGCGACGTGGGCGTGCCAGCCGCCGAGCGACCGCAGGCGGACGTGGACCTCGACCTCCTCGCCGAGCGCCACCTCGGTGGTCGCCTTCCCGTCGCGCCCCCGCAGCTCGCGGAAGACCTCGAGCTTCTGCTCGAGCTTGGCGGCCGGGAGCTCGGCGTCGAACCCCGCCTCGGTGACCTGCCAGAACACGGGCAACCCGCCGGTGGAGGCGACGCGGAGCTTCGCGGTCTCGGGGCCGAACGGGACCCTGGGGAACAGCCCCGCGGGCAGCGCCAGCGGCCGCGCCTTCCCGTCGGCGAGGACCTCGGCCACCGTGGCCTGGACCCGCTCGGCCGCCCCCCCGATCGCCTGCGCGTAGGCGTCGAACGCCAGGATGGCGTAAGCGGAGGAGAGGGTGTTGAACTCGCCGGCCCCGATGCGCCGGGCCATCCCCTCCAGCCCCTCGGGCGGCAGGCTGGAGAGGCGCCCCGGGAAGTGCCGGGCGAGGACGTAGAGGAGCTGCGCGTCGTACACCAGACCGTCGTAGAAGCGGGCGTAGTCCGCGTGCTGCGGCTCGCCCAGCTGAGCCGCGCCGAGCAGGCGCTCCGCCAGGGCGTCCTGCTTCAGGAGGGCGTGGCTGGCCGCGAGGTAGACGGAGGTGAGATCGGTCCGCCAGGCGCCGTCCTTCCGGGCCTCGAGCGCCTCGCGCAGCGCGCCGAGCTCGCGGGTGGTGACGACGCCGTTCCGGGTGAGCACGTAGAGCGCGTAGGCCCGGAGCCGGGGATCGCCCAGCACGCCGGGCCGGCCGGCCGCGACGCCGCGGACGTAGGCGAGCCCCCGGGCGAGGAGGTCCTGCGGGACCGGGTAGCCCCGCTCCCTGGCCTCGGTGAGGAAGTGGAGGGCGTAGACCGTCTGGAAGTCGGAGACGTGGCCGTTCCCGGCCCACATCCCGAACGCGCCCTCCGCGTTCTGCCGCGAGCGGAGCATGGCCAGGACCGCCTCGAGGTTCTGCTCCACCTTGGCGGGGGCGTAGCCGAAGTCCTCCCGGTTCCGGAGCACGATCGCCGGGAAGGCCTGGGAGACCAGCTGCTCGGTGCAGCCGTGGGGGAACCGCTCCAGGTAGCGGATCAGGCCTCGCGACAGGGCGACGGGCAGCGGCGAGACCGTGAGCTCGAGCGTCCGGTGCTCGGGGAACATCCTCCGGGCGATCCCCGGCTCCTCCTGCTTTCCGGGCGCCAGCCGGCCGCCGAGGACCACGGTCTCGAAGGGCACGGCCGGCCGGATCGACACCTCCACCGAGCGCGTGGAGCGCTTCTCGCCGAGCGAGGCGGTGAAGCGGAGCGAGCCCGCGCCGAGCGCACCCTTGGCCCTCACCTTGAAGGTGGCGCTGGCCTCGCGCCCCTCGCCGATCTCGAGGGACCGCTCCGCGCCGTCGAGGAGCTCGAGCGCGTCGGAGGCCGCGAGCTCGAGCCGGACCCGGGCCCCCTTCCCGGAGCCCTCCACGTTGTTGGCCACCCCGACGCTCACGTCCACGGTGTCCCCGGGGGCGACGAAGGTCGGCGCGTTGGGGCTCAGGACGAAGTGGCCGCGCACCAGCGCCTTGCGGACCCCGCTCCCCACCGCGTCCGGGGAGACGGCCACCGCCATCACCCGGAGCGCGCCGCTGAAGGACTCGGGCACGGTCCAGGTGAGCTCGCGGTCGGAGCCGTCCACGTCGACGATCCCGGACCAGTAGACCGCCGGCCGGTCCCGCTTGCGCTTGAAGGGGTTCAGGTTCCGGGCGAGCGCCGAGGCGCCCTCGTCGCCGCCGGCCGCCGAGAGGGCCTGGATCACGGAGAACTCGGGGAGGATGAGGTCCAGGATCTGGTCGGTCCGGACCTCCAGGGCCCGCTTCTTGAAGAAGTACCCGAGCGGATCGGGGGAGTCGAACCGCGCCACCTGGAGGATCCCCTCGTCGACCGCGAAGACCACCGCCTTGCCCGGCTTGCG
>DATKAL010000038.1:0-5422 GCA_035498135.1 Anaeromyxobacter sp. | reverse complement strand
AAGTTCCCTTACACGGTCCGGATCGTCTCCGACATCATGGAGTCGAACGGCTCCTCCTCGATGGCCTCGGTGTGCGGAGGGTGCCTGTCCCTCCTCGACGCCGGCGTGCCCATCAGCGCCCCGGTGGCCGGCATCGCCATGGGCCTCATCAAGGAGGGCGAGAAGATCGCCATCCTCTCCGACATCCTCGGCGACGAGGACCACCTCGGGGACATGGACTTCAAGGTGTGCGGCACCGCCGAGGGCATCACCTCGATCCAGATGGACATCAAGATCGGCGGCGTGACCCGCGACATCCTGGAGCGCGCGCTGGCCCAGGCCGCCCAGGGCCGCAAGCACATCCTGGGCGAGATGGCCAAGGCGCTCTCCGCGCCGCGCGCCTCGATCTCCGCCTACGCCCCGCGGATCACCACCATCAAGATCCGCCCGGAGCGCATCAAGGACATCATCGGCCCCGGCGGCAAGACCATCAAGGACATCACCGCCCGCACCGGCACCTCGATCAACATCGAGGACGACGGCTCGGTCTCCATCGCCAGCCCGAACAGCGAGAAGGTCGACGAGGCGATCAAGATGATCCGCGGCCTGACCCAGGAGGCGGAGGTCGGCAAGACCTACCTGGGCACGGTCCGGAAGATCGCCGAGTTCGGCGCCTTCGTGGAGATCTTCCCGGGCACCGACGGCCTGATCCACATCTCCGAGCTGTCCGACAAGCGCGTGAAGAGCGTCTCCGACGTCCTCTCCGAGGGCGAGGAGGTGCTGGTGAAGGTCATCTCCGTCGACCGGGCGGGGAAGATCCGGCTCTCCCGCAAGGAGGCCCTGGCCGACGCCGCCGGCAAGAAGGCCGAGCCGGCGGAGGCCAAGGGCGAGCCGGCCAAGTAGCCCGCCCGGACGGGCCGCGGAGGACCCATGGCGCTGACGGTCAGGCTCCGCCGCGTCGGGAACCGCGGCCCTCCCCTCGACCTCCCCCGCTACGAGACCCCCGGCGCCGCCGCCCTCGACCTCCGGGCCGACGAGGCGGTGGCGCTCGCCCCCGGCGAGCGCCGGCTGGTGCCCACCGGCCTGGCGGTCGAGATCCCCCCCGGCCACGAGGGGCAGGTGCGGCCGCGCTCCGGCCTGGCCCTGCGCCACGGGGTGGGGATGGTCAACGCGCCGGGGACGATCGACAGCGACTACCGCGGCGAGGTGGGCGTCCTGCTCGTGAACCACGGGCAGGCGCCGGTCGCGTTCGCCCGCGGCGACCGGATCGCCCAGCTGGTGATCGCCCCGGTCACCCGGGTGGACCTCGAGCTGGCCGAGACGCTCTCCGAGAGCGACCGGGGCGGCGGGGGCTTCGGCTCCACCGGCCGGTAGACCATGGCTCTTCCCCACGAGGTGCCCGCATGATCCCCCGATACACCCGGCCCGAGATGGCGGCCATCTGGACCCCGGAGCGCCGCTTCCGCATCTGGCTCGACGTGGAGCTGGCCGCCTGCGAGGCGATGGTCCGCCTCGGGGAGGTGCCGCCGGAGGACCTGGCCAGGCTCCAGGCGACCTTCGAGGGCTGGCAGCCCGGCCCCGCGGAGGTGGCCCGCATCGACGAGATCGAGCGGACCGTCAAGCACGACGTGATCGCCTTCCTCACCTTCGTGGAGGAGAAGGGCGGGCCGGCGGCGCGCCACCTGCACAAGGGGATGACCTCCTCCGACGTTCTCGACACCACCCTGGCCGTCCAGCTCCGGGACGCGACCACCCTCCTCCTCGCCGGGATCGACCGGGTGATGGCGGCGGTGAAGCGGCGGGCCCTGGAGCACCGGCGCACCCCGATGATGGGGCGCAGCCACGGCATCCACGCCGAGCCCATCACCTTCGGCCTCAAGCTCGCCGGCTGGTACGACGCCTGGGGCCGGCGCCGGGCCGCGCTGGCCCGGGCGGGCGAGACGGTGGCGGTGGGGAAGGTCTCCGGCGCGGTAGGCACCTTCGCCAACGTCGATCCCCGGGTGGAGGCCTTCGTGATGGAGCGGCTCGGCCTCCGCGGCGGGGAGGGGGCGGCCACGCAGGTGGTGAACCGGGACCGCCACGCCGAGCTGTTCACCGCCCTGGCCCTGGCCGGCGCCACCCTGGAGCAGCAGGCGGTGGAGGTCCGTCACCTGCAGCGCACCGAGGTGCGCGAGGCGGAGGAGCCGTTCACCGCCGGGCAGAAGGGCTCCTCGGCGATGCCCCACAAGCGCAACCCCATCCTCTCGGAGAACCTGACCGGGCTCGCCCGGCTGCTCCGCGGCTACGCCCTGGCCGCCCTGGAGGACGTGGCCCTCTGGCACGAGCGCGACATCAGCCACTCCTCGGTGGAGCGGGTGATCGGCCCCGACGCCACCCTGGCCCTCGACTTCGCCCTCCACCGCTTCGCCGGGATGATCGAGAACCTGCGCGTCTACCCGGAGCGGATGCGCGAGAACCTCGACCTCACCGGCGGGCTCTACGAGGCCCAGCGCGTGCTCCTCGCCCTGGTGGAGAAGGGAGTGGGCCGGCAGGAGGGCTACGTCCAGGTGCAGCGGAACGCGATGAAGGTCTGGGAGGAGAAGGTCGACTTCCGGACCGCGCTCAAGCGCGATCCCGAGGTGCGGCGAGCCCTCTCCGAGGCGGAGATCGACGCCTGCTTCGCGCTCGACCACCACCTGAAGCACGTGGACACGATCTTCCGGCGCGTGTTCGGCGAGGGGTAGCGCCGGCCGGGGCGGCGGGCCTCAGGTCGCGCTGCCCGGGCGGACCGCCTCGAGCACCGCGAACCAGCGGCCGACCGCGCCCCGCTCGTTCCGCCCCTGGAACGAGAGGACCGCCACCGCCCCCTCGCTCGCCACCACCGCCTGGGCGAAGAGCCGCCCGGCGGCGCTCCGCGTCACCAGGTTCCAGGTCTCGATCCCGTCCGCGCCCGGCGCGTGGGCGAGCGGCACCACCACCTCCAGGTCCGGCTGGCAGGCGGCCCGCTGCACGTCCCGGATCGCGCCCTGCACCAGCCGGTCGCGGAGCATCCGCCGCCGCGCCTCGGGACCCTCGCCCTCCACCGCCGCCGAGGACCCGGCGATCTCCTCGCCGTCCGGCCCGGTGAAGACCAGCCGGCCGTCGCAGGCGGCCTCGGCGTAACCGTCGGGGAGGGCGAGCCGGAAGCCGCCCAGGGCGTGGGTGATCATCGGTCCGTCCCGGGGGCTACGGCAGGAGGCCGCGGGCCTTCAGGTTGCCGACGATCCGCGCCTCGACCGATCCCACCCCGGAGGAGAAGGTCTCGCCGGTGAGGAGCTCGAAGACCTCGATGTACTTGCGCGCCAGCATCACCCGGACCTCGTCGCTCAGCGGGGGCGGCTTGCCGTGCCCGGAGAACCCGTGCTCGCGGATGAGCCACTGGCGGATGTTCTCCTTGTCGAGCATCTCCTGGTCGGCGCCCCGGGCGAAGCGCTCCTCGTAGCCGGCCGCCGTCCAGTAGCGCGAGCTGTCGGGGGTGTGGATCTCGTCGATCACCAGCAGCTGCCCGTCGGCGACGCCCATCTCGTACTTGGTGTCGACGAGGATCAGCCCCCGGCTCCGCGCCCAGGCCTGGCCGCGCTCGAAGAGCCGCCGGGCGACGGCGGCCGCCTCCTCCCAGACCGCCCGCGTGACCAGCCCCTGGCGCAGGATCTCCTGGGCGCTGATGGGCTCGTCGTGCTTGCCGTACTCGGCCTTGGTGGAGGGGGTGATGATGGGCTCGTCGAATCGCTGGTCCTTCTTCAGCCCGGCCGGCCAGGCGATCCCGTAGGCGCCCGCCTTCCCCGCCTGGTAGTCGCGCCAGAGGGAGCCGGTGATGTAGCCGCGGATCACGATCTCGACCGGCAGGGCCTTGGCGCGCTTCACCACCATCACGCTCGGGTCCGGGACCTCGAGCACGTGGGTGGGGGCGATGTCCTTCACCTTGTCGAACCAGAAGGTGGTGAGCCGGGAGAGGATCTCGCCCTTGAACGGGATGGTCCCGAGCACGTGGTCGAAGGCCGACACCCGGTCGGTCGTGATCATCAGGATCCGGTCGCCGCGGGAGTAGTTGTCGCGGACCTTGCCGCGGTAGAGCTCGCCCAGGCCGGGGAGATCGAGCTGCCGGAGGGTGTGCGGGAGCTGCGCGCGCAGCTTCTCGTCGGTCATCATGGCGGGCGATGTTATACCGTCCACCATGATCCCGGGCAGGATCCGGTTCGTCCTCGACCGGCCCCAGACGGCCGAGAACCTCGGGGCGGCGGCCCGGGCGATGAAGAACTTCGGGCTCACGCGGCTGGCGGTGGTCGCTCCCCCGTCCTGGGCGGGGCCACCCCGCACGCCCGGCCGCCCCCGGCCCTCCGGGGGGGAGGGGGGGCGGCCCAGGACCGGTCGCGACGACGTGCTCGAGCGGGCGCGGCGCACCGCCCGCAAGGCCTCGGACCTCCTCGCGGCGGCGGAGGTCCACGCCGATCTCCGCTCGGCGCTCGGCCCCGCCACCTGGGCGTGCGGGACCACCTCGCGCGCGGTGGAGGGGCGGCCGCGGCTCGACCCCCGGGCGCTCGCCGCCGAGCTGGTCCGGCGTGCCGGCGCGGGGGAGGTTGCGGTGGTCTTCGGGCAGGAGCGGCGAGGGCTCTCGGACGCCGAGCTGGAGCTCTGCCAGGCGGTCTGCAGCATCCCCACCTCGCCCGGCTACGACTCGATGAACCTCGCCCAGGCCGTGGCGGTGGTCGCATACGAGGTGGCGCTGGCGGGCGGCGAGGCCGCGCCCGCGCCCGCCCCGGGGCAGGGCGGGGGGGCGCGACACGAGACCGTCGAGGCGCTCTGGGACCGGGCCCGGGCGGTGCTCGGCCGGGCCGGGTACCTGAACCCCCAGAACCCGGACCACATCCTGGCGGACCTGCGCCGGCTCCTCGCCCGCGCCGATCCCACCCAGCGCGAGGTCGAGCTGCTGGTGGCCGCCCTGCGGGCGGTGGAGCGCCGGCTCGGCCCGGAGGGCCCGGGCCCGGGCTAGGCGGCCGGAGCGGCGGGCGCGGCCTCGGCCGCGGCGGCGCTCTGGTTCTTCTTGCGCGACTTCTTCCAGGCCTGGAAGTGCTCCTCGCAGAGGCCGTGGGCCTGGACCTTCTTCTTGCAGTCCGGCTTGGAGCAGATCACGTAGCGCGCGGGCTTCGCCTCGAGCTCGCCGCGGCGCCACTTCTTGTAGTGGAAGAAGCAGAGCCCCTTGGCCCGGTAGGCGCGCTTGCAGCCCTGGACCGTGCAGGTCTTCTTGCCGCCGCCCTTGGGGGCGGGGGCCTTCTTCTTCTGGGTCTTGGTCTTGGTGGTCTCGGCCATGGAGGGCGCTCGATACCAGACCCGGGGCCGGATCGCAACACCTCGCGGTTGCTCGGGATCCGGGGCCGGGTGGCGCGGCCTGGCGCCGCCGGCGGGGGCGGGGGGCGCTAGCGGGCCT
>DATKAL010000037.1:0-5124 GCA_035498135.1 Anaeromyxobacter sp. | reverse complement strand
CGGCCCGCTCCGCCGCGTCCTCGGCCTCGAGCTCGAAGTACTTCTTCATGACCGCGGTCGCGGTGGGGGCGGCGTTGGAGGCCCCGAACCCGGAGTGCTCGTTCAGCACCACCACCACGATCCGCGGATCGTCGGCGGGGGCGAAGGTGGCGAACCAGGCGTGGTCGCGCTCGAAGTAGGAGACCTCGCTGGCCTTGAGCCGGTGGGCCCCGAGCTTCACGACCTGGGCGGTGCCGGTCTTCCCCGCGGCGATCATGTCCTTGAGCCGGCTGCCGTAGGCGGTGCCGAACGGCTCGTTCATCGCGGCGAGGAGCCCCTTGAGCACCACCTCCCGGGTGGAGGGGTGGATGTCGAGCTTGCCCCTGGCCTGGGGGGCGAAGGCCTGGAGGGGCTTCCCGTCCGCGTCCTCCACCCGCAGCACCACCTGCGGCCGCCAGATGGTGCCGGTCGCCAGGGCGCCGTAGAAGACCAGCTGCTGCATGGGGGTGACGTTCACGTCGCCCTGGCCGATGGCGAGGTTCACCGCCATCCCCTTCTGGTAACCCCCCGGGATGTGCTGGTCGTGCCAGGCGGCGTCGGGGATCACCCCGGGGATCTCGCCGCCGATGTCGAGGCCGGTGGGCGCGCCCAGGCCGGCGGCCCGCGCCCACTTGGCGATGGCGTCGGCCCCGAGCTGGGCGCCGGCGTTGTAGAAGAAGACGTCGCAGCTCGCCCCCAGGGCGTGGGTGAAATCGACCGGCCCGTGGCCGGAGTCCTTGTCGCAGCGCCAGCGCGCCCGCCCCATGGTGAAGTGGCCCGGGCAGTTGACGATCGTCCCCGGCTTGTAGACCCCCTCCTCCAGGGCGGCGATGGCCGTCAGGGCCTTGAAGGTCGAGCCCGGGTGGTAGTGCTGCTGGATCGACCGGAAGAGCTCGGGCTGGAGGGGATCGGCGTGGATCGCCGCCACCTCGGCGGCGGTGATCCGGCCCGACATCTTGTTGGGGTCGGGCGCCGGCCGGTCCACCAGGGCGAGGAGGAAGCCGGTCTTCGCGTCCATCGCCAGCACCGCCCCGGCGGTGGCGGGGAAGGTCTTCTCCGCGAACTCCTGGAGCCGCCAGTCGAGCGAGAGGACCAGGTTCTTCCCCGGCAGGCTCGGGACCACCCGCTGGTCCTCGGGGATGAGGTCGTCGGCGTCCTCCTTGCGCCGGCCCTTGGCGTCGACCGGCACCCGCTCCTTGCCGTCGATCCCCCGGAGCTCGCGCTCGAAGCGGCGCTCCAGCCCGCGGCGGCCCACGTAGTCGCCGAGGAGGTAGGGCTCCTGGTCGGACCGGGTGGCCTCCAGCTCCTCGTTGAGCTTCTTGATCTCGTCGGCCCCGACCTCGTTCATGTAGCCGATGAGGTGGCCGCCCAGGGAGCCGTAGCGGTAGTTGCGGTGGGGGGTCGCCTGGACGTCGACGCCTGGGAGGTCCATCTGGTTGGCGAGGTACCGATCCAGGTCCTCCCGGACGATGTCCACCTTGACGGTGAAGGGGCGGAACCGCTCCAGCTTGCGCGCCGAGGCGAGCAGGGTCCGGGCGCGGTCCAGCTCCTCCGGCGACATCTGGAGCATCGCCCCCAGCCGGGAGAGGATCTCGTCGCACTGCTTCCCGCAGAAGTAGGGGGTGAGCGTGACGTCGTAGGAGGGGCGCGAGTCGACCAGGGTGCGGCGGTTCCGATCCAGCATCAGCCCGCGGTCGGCGGGGATCCGGATCTCCTTCACGTAGTTCTCGTCCGCCCGCTCCTTGTACGTGTCGCCCCGCAGGATCTGCAGCTGGTAGAGCCGGGCGATCAGGGTGAGGAAGCAGACGATCGCCACCCCGGTCGCCCAGAACAGGCGTGGCTTGAAGTCCTTCTGCGCCGAGCCGGGCGCGCTGGGAGGGATGAGGGACATGGCTAGCGGAGGAGCCCGGGCTCCTCCCGGTGGAACAGCCCGTCGAGGCGGCGCATGCCGGGGAGCACCGCCAGGGAGACGAGGCAGGTGAGGAGGGCCTCCCCGAGCATCCGCGGGAGGAGCGTGAGGCCCGGGGCGGCCTCGGGGAGGGCGGTGTAGCGGGCGAGGAGGAGCGCCCCGGAGGAGAGCCCGAGCGCGGCCAGGCCGGAGAGGACGGCGAACCCGGACCGGCCGCGGATGTCCACCGCCGCCGCCGCCGCCCGCGCCACCAGGAACACCGCCACCCCGAGGGAGGTGAGGAGCCCCTTGGGCGTCCCCGCCAGCACGTCGAGGACGAAGCCGATCCCGGCGGCGGCCAGCGCCCCGTCCACGTTCCCCGCGTGGAGGCCGACGTAGACGATGCAGGGCGCGAGGAGCGAGACGGAGAAGGCGCCCCCGCCCAGCCAGTGCAGCAGCGCCGCCTGGAGCCCGGCCAGGACCACCGCCAGGAGGACCTGCGCGAGCGGCTTCACTTCGCCGCCCCCGGCGCCAGGGCGGCGGGGAGGGCCTCGGGGGCGCGCTCCGCCGAGGTGATCACCAGCACCTCCTCGACCCGGGTCACGTCCACGCCCGGGATCACGGTCCCCTCCTGGAAGAGCCCGTTGGCGCTCTTGCGCAGCTGGGTCACCCGGCCGACCGGGAGCCCTCCGGGGAAGACGCCGTCGGTCCCCGAGGTGACCAGGGCGTCCCCCTCGATCACGTCCTCGGCGCGGAGCGCGTAGTCGAGCTTGCAGGCGTCCGGCTTCCCCAGCCCGCGAACGTTGGCGCGGGCGCGGGTGCGCTCCACGCGGACCGCGATCGAGCTGTTCCGGTCGGTGAGGACCAGGACGTCGGCGGCGTGCCCGTCGACGGCGTGGACCCGCCCCACCACCCCATCCGCCACCACCACCGGCATCATCCGGGCGACCCCGTCGGCGCTGCCGCGGTCGATGGTGACGAGCTGCAGCCCGGTGGGCCCGAGCCGGACCCCGATCACCTTCGCCCCGAGGTAGGTGCGCATGGGGGCGGCCTCCTCGAAGGAGAGGAGCCGGCGCAGGCGCTCCGCCTCGGACCGGTCGGAGAGGAGCTGCTGGCGCTCCACCTGGAGCCGGGTGAGCTCGTGGCGGAGCTCGACGTTCTGCTCCCGCACGTGGCGGAGGGCCACGTAGCCGTGCCAGGCCTCGAGCGACCCGGTCACCGTCCAGGCGACCGCGCGCTCCACCGGGGTGGTGAGCCAGAGCACCGCGCGATCGAGCGAGGACCGCTCGCTGGCCTTCTTGGCGTTGGCGAAGAAGACGCCGAGGGGCACGACCAGCAGCGCCGCGACGAGGAGCAGGTCGCGGTACCGCCTCAGCAATGCGAACACGAGGACTCCGGGGACGCCTGGGGGGCCAAAATCCCTTGCATTTTAGCCCTTCTCGACTAGGGTGTTCAACCTCGCGGCGCCCACCCCTCTCCGGGCGCCCGTTCCAACAACCCGGAGCACTGGTTCCATGCTCGACAGTCTTCGCGCCAGCAAGGGCGGTCTTCTCACCTGGATCTTCCTGGGTGCGATCATCGTCGTCTTCGTCATCTCCTTCGGCCCCGGCTCGTTCGCCCGGGGCGGCGGGGGCTGCGCCGGCGCGCCGGCCTCCTACGCCGCGCGCGTCAACGGGAAGACGATCCCGGCGGCGGAGTGGGAGCAGCAGTACGCCCAGCTGCTCCGGTTCTACCAGCAGCAGGCCGGGGACCAGCTCACCCCCGAGCTCGCCGCCCAGCTGGGCCTGGGCGAGCAGGCCCTCTCCTCCCTGGTCGACCGCGAGCTGGCGGTGCAGGAGGCGAGGCGGCGCGGGATCGTGGTCACGAACCAGGAGGTCTCGGAGGCGGTCCACCGCGAGCCGGCCTTCCAGGAGAACGGCCAGTTCTCCTACGACACCTACCTGGACATCGTGAACCGGAACTTCGGCTCCCCGGCGAAGTACGAGGAGGGGCTCCGCCAGGACCTCCTCGTGCGGAAGATGCAGACCGCGCTCGCCGAGACCGTCAAGGTGCCGGAGAGCGAGGTCCACGAGGCCTGGGTGGCCGGCGCCGACAAGGCCTCGCTGGCGTTCGTCACCTTCCCGCTCGCCTCCGCCCAGGCGGAGGTGAAGCTCTCCGACGCCGACCTGAAGGCCTTCGAGGAGAAGGAGGGGGCGCGGATCGAGAAGTTCTACAAGGACAACGCCGCCCGCTTCGACCAGAAGCGCAAGGTGCGGGTCCGCCACGTCCTCGTCAAGGCGCCGGAGGGCGCCCCGCCCGCGGAGGACGCCGCGGCGCGCGCCAAGATCGAGGCGGCCGCTGCCCGGGTGCAGAAGGGCGAGGACTTCGCCAAGGTGGCGGCCGAGGTCTCCGAGGACGCCAACACCAAGTCGCGCGGTGGCGAGCTCGGCTTCATCGCCGAGGGGCTGGCCGACGAGGCCTTCGCCAAGGCCGCCCTGGCGCTGGAGAAGGGCCAGGTCTCCGCCCCGGTCCGCACCGCCCGCGGCTGGCACCTGATCCAGGCGGAGGAGGTGATCCCGGCCAAGCAGGTCTCGCTCGAGGCCGCCCGGCCGGAGATCGCCCGGGAGCTGCTCACCGCCGACCGCGCCGCGGCGCTGGCCCACGAGAAGGCCGAGGCGGCCCTGGCCGCCGTGAAGAAGGGGAAGGCGCTCGCCGACCTCTTCCCCACCGAGGAGGCGGCCGCCAAGGCGAAGCGGAAGCCGGTCACCCTGGGCGGCAAGGTGGTGGCCGCGGACGACACCGGGATCTTCGGCGCCGCCTCGCCGGTCCTCCCCAAGATCGGCGCCTCCCCCGCCCTCCTCAAGGCCGTCTTCGCCGCCAAGACGGGCGACGTGCTCCCCGAGGTCTACGACGCGCCGGCCGGGCCCGTGGTGGCGGTGGTGAAGACCCGCGACCGCCCCGACGAGGCCGCCTTCCAGAAGGAGCGCGACCAGATCGAGAGCCGTCTCCGCGCGCGCCGCTTCGAGCAGGCCCGCCGCGCCTGGCTGGCCGGCCTGCGCGCCGAGGCGAAGATCGAGGAGAACGCGGCGCTCCTCTCCGGCAACCGCCCGCCGCAGCCGGACTAGCCGCCCGGGGAGCCCTTGGCTCCGCGCCTCGTCCTCGCCTCGCAGAGCCCGCGCCGCCGCGAGCTGCTGGCGCAGCTCGGGCTCTTCCCCGAGGTGCGCCCCGCCCTGACCGAC
>DATKAL010000036.1:0-7169 GCA_035498135.1 Anaeromyxobacter sp. | reverse complement strand
CGACATCGCCTTCCAGACCAACCTGCTCGCGCTCAACGCGGCGGTGGCCATCTCCGCCACGATGTCGGAGACCTTGGAGACGCCGGTGACGATCCGCTCGAGCTTGCTCGCCACCAGCTTGCTCGTCACCTCTCCCTCCCCGGCCTGCTTCACCGAGTCGCTCATCCACGAGTCGGTCCAGTCGGTCACCGAGAGCGAGGCGACCGCCCACGAGGTGACCGCCAAGCTGGAGGCCATCCTGGGCGGCATCGGCCAGGTCTCGGAGATCGTCTCGGAGATCACCGCCGCCTCCTTGGCGCGGAGCGCCAGCGAGCGCACCTCCTCGGCCACCACCGCGAAGCCGCGGCCCGCCTCGCCGGCCCGGGCCGCCTCCACCGCGGCGTTGAGCGCCAGGAGGTTGGTCTGGAAGGCGATGTCGTTGATGTCCCGGATGATCTGGGAGGTGCCCTCGGCCGAGGCCCGCACCTTCCCCATCGCCGCCTGCATCTGCTCGACGGTCTCGGCCCCCTCCGCCGCCGCACCCCGCGCCGCCCGGGCGAGCAGGCTGGCCTGCTGGGCGGCCTCCGCCGCCTTCCGGGTCCCGGCGAGGACGTGCTCCAGGCTGGCCGACGTCTCCTCCAGGCTGGACGCCTGCTCCGAGGCGCCGCTCGCCACCGCCTGGCTCGAGGCCGCGATCTGGGCGGCCGCGGAGGAGACCTGGTCGACCGCCTCCGCCACCTGGGCCACCGCGTCCTCCAGCGCCCCTGCGGTCGCGTTGACCGACTCCTTGATCCGGGCGTGGCCGCCCCGGTAGTCTCCCTCCACCCGGACGGCGAGGTCCCGCTGGGAGAGCCGGTCGAGCACGCGGCCCGCCTCGTCGACCGGCGCCAGCACCGCGTCGAGGGTCCGGTTCACGCCTTCCACGATCTTGCGGAAGTCGCCCTGGTGCTGGGCGGCGTCGGCGCGCGCGTCGAGGCGCCCCGCCGCAGCCGCCTCGAGCAGTCGCCCGGCGTCGCCCACCAGGCGGTTGACCGCGTCGATGCAGCCGTTGAGGCTCTCCTTGAGCTTGTCGAAGTCGCCCTGGTAGGCGTCGGAGATCCGGACCGGGATCTTCCCCTTCGAGATGTCGTTCACGTGGCGGGCGGCCATCGAGAGCGGCCCGACCACCGCGTCCAGGGTCCGGTTCACGCCCTCGACCACCTTGCGGAAGTCGCCCTGGTGCCGGCGCGCGTCGGCGCGACTGGCGAGCTTCCCTTGCACCCCGGCCTCCGCGAGCATGGCCGCGTCCTCCACCAGCGCGGTCACCGCGTCGATGCAGCGGTTCAGGCTGTCCCGGACGGCGGCGAAGTCTCCGCGGTAGCCCTCGGCGATCCGGGCCGGGATCTCGCCGCGGGAGATCTCCTCGAGGTAGCGCGCCGCCGTGCCGAGCGGCCCGACCACCGCGTCGAGCGCATCGTTGAAGCCCTGGACCACCTTGCGGAAGTCGCCCTCGTGCCGGCCTGCGTCGGCGCGGGTGGAGAGCCGTCCCTCCACCCCGGCGCTGGCGAGCATCCTCGCGTCGGCGACCAGGGCCTCGACCGCGCCGATCGCCTTGTTGAGGCTCTCCTTGATGGCGTTGAAGTCGCCCTGGTAGGGCTCGGTGATGGGGGGCGGCACGTCGCCCCGGGAGATCCGCTGCACGTAGTCGGCGGTGAGCCGGATGGGTCCGAGGAACGAGTCCATCGTCTCGTTGATCCCGTCGACGATGGGGCGGAACTCCGGGTCGAGGTGACCCGTCTGGCCGCGCACCTCCAGGCGCCCCTCCTCCACCGCCTCGCGCAGCTTCCTCGCCTCGGCGACGAGCGCCGTCACCATCCCGCCCAGCCGCCGCGAGAGGAGCCAGGCGAGCGCCAGCAGTGCGACGGCGGCCACGGCCACCGCGCCGCCGATCAGCGCCACCCCCCGCGAGGCGGCGGTCAGCCCCTCCTCGCCTCCCGCGACCAGCTCGGCCGCGTTGGCCTCCTGCACCTGGTCGATCGCCTCCTCGGCGCGGCGGTAGGCCTCCTGCCCCTCCTGGAAGATCGCCCAGGCCTGGTCGTCCAGGGCGGCGAGGGCCGCCTCGTCCGCGCGCCCGGCGTCGATGAGGCGCTCGCGCTCGTCCAGGACCGAGGCCGCCCGCTCGATCCGGCCCCGCCAGGCCTGGAACGGCTCTGCCCATCCCTTCCAGCGGCGGAGCACCTCCGCTCCGTGCGGCTGGGCCTCGAACGACCGGGCCCCCTCGTCCACCGCCGCGAGCTTCTCCCGCACGAGCGCCAGGCCCGCCTTGCGCGTGGCGGCCGAGTTCCTGCGCGTCAGCGCCTCGAGGATGCCAGTGGCCACCCCCATCTGCCCCTCGTCCACCCGCCCGAGCGCCACCAGGCCGGGGACGCGGACCCGGGTCGACTCCTCGAGCCGCGCGGCGATCCCCCGCGCGCTCACCCAGGCGATCGCCCCGACCAGCACCAGGACCAGCGTCGAGAGCGCGAGGGCGGCGTAGACCTTCGCTCCCATGCTCAGCTTGGAAAGCATCTCGGACCCCTCTCCTCGGCGCTCGGCGCCTGCTTCCGCGGGCGGCACAGGCAACCGGCGTGCCGCGGCAGGAGCCCCGGCGGAGCGCCGCGCGAGGGGGATGGGCGCAGCGCGCCACGCCGCCAATCCGTGGGAATCTCTACCCTGCGTTGGCCAGGACCGAAGGTCCGGGGCGAGGGGACGGAGGATGCGAGGACGGTCGCCGCCGAGGCGACGCCGACCCAGGCGGACGCCGCACCCGGTGCCGGCCGGGCCGGGGCGCAGGGGCGCGGAGCGCGGGCCGGCTCAGGCCAGGAGGTCGGAGACGTCGCCCTTGCCGGCCCGCAGCACCACCGGCTCGGGGCCGCTCAGGTCGATCACCGACGAGGGTTCGTTGGCCTTGTAGCCGCCGTCCAGGATGAGCTCCAGGCCGTGCCCGAGCTCCTCCTTGATGTCCTTGGCGTCGATGAGGACGTCGCCGCCCGGGGTGGCGGCCGAGGTCGAGATGACCGGGTGGCCGAGCCGCCGGACGATCTCCAGGGCGATGGGGCTGTCCGGGATCCGGATGCCCACCGTCTTCTGGCGGCGGAGGACCAGGTCGGGGACCAGGCGGGTGGCGGGGAGGATGAAGGTGTACGGCCCGGGCACCTTGCGGCGCAGGACCCGGTAGGCCGAGTTGTCCACCAGGGCGTAGCGGGAGATCTCCGCCAGGTCCTGGCAGATGAAGGAGAGCTCCTGGCTTCGCGGGATCTGCTTCAGCTGGTAGATGCGCTCGATGGCCCGCTTGTCGAACAGGTCGCAGCCGAGCCCGTAGTACGTGTCGGTCGGAAAGGCGAGCAGCCCTCCCGAGGAGAGGACGGACACGGCGCGCTCGACGACGCGCGGCTGCGGGTGCTCGGGGTCGATCTCGACGATGGGCGCGGCCGCCATGGCCGCGATCTAGCAGCTTTTCCGCGCCGCCCCAAGTCTACGGCTGCGTCGGCTCGGGGTCGCTCGCCCCGGCGGTCCCCACGGTGCCCGTCGTGCCGGCCTCGCTCTCCTGCTTGGCCTTCTCGATGAGCTCGCGGACGCGGTGACCGCCCTTGCGGCCGATCTCCTCGTAGAAGGGCGTGCCGCGCTCGGCCTTGATGGTCTCGCCGCCCTTCTTCCCGATCTCCTCGTAGAAGCGGGCCCCGCGCTCGGCCTTCACGGCGTCGCCGCCCTTCTTCCCGATCTCCTCGTAGAACTTCCGGCCGCGCTCGGCTTTCACCGTCTCGCCGCCCTTGCGACCGATCTCCTCGTAGAACTTCCGGCCGCGGGTGTCCCGGACCCGGACTCCCCCCTTGCGACCCGCCTCCGAGACCGTCATCGCTCCCTTGCTCACGCCCTTCTTGTCTTCAGGCATTTGTCGACCTCGTCCGTTCAACCGCGCTGCGGGCGCTGGCGTTCCCGGCCGCTGGGCGCCCTGGCGGTGGAGAGCCGCCCGACGTCACGGCAGGGGCGCGCGGATGAGCGCCCCGCCCTCCAGGGGGACAGACGCTCGCGAACGCGACTCCCGGCGAGGTGGTCCACGCGAGCCTCCAATCCCCCGCCTGGCCGCCTCGCCAACCTCGTCTAGCCCGGAGGGCAAGGGCACGCCATCCCGAATGATTTTTCAGCGCCTCCCGGAGGGGGAGCGGAGGTCGCCCAGGCCCGCCAGGCGGGCGTCCCATTGGACGTCCGTCGGCGGCCGGGCGGGTCGACGCTCAATCGGGTCGCGCGAGGGCGGCCTGCAGCGCCTCGACCACGCGGGCGGCCAGCTCGCCCTCGAGCCGGCGTCCGTCGGCGGTCCGGACGTAGAAGGCGTCCGCTGCCCGGTGGCCCTCGGTGACGATGCGGGCCAGGTCGACCGTCAGGCCGAGGTCGAAGAACGTCTGGGAGAGGGTGTGCAGGAGGCCGACCCGGTCGGCGGTGAAGACGTCGACCACGCTGTGGCTGCGGGCGCTGGCGTTGTCGATCACCACCTTGGTCGGCACGCGCGGGAGCGGCTTCTGGGGGAGCGAGGAGGCGCGCAGGCGGCGCGAGAGCAGCTCCCCGAGGGAGGCCTGGCCGGAGAGGATGCGCGCCAGGTCGGACCGCGCCGCCCGCCAGCGGGCCGCCCCTACGATCGACTCCTCCGGCCCGCGCAGCTCGAACACGTCGAGGGCGCGCCCGGCGAGCCAGCCGAGGTCCGGGTCCTCCGGGGTGGAGAAGACCTCGGCGTGTTGGATGTCGATGCGGTGGGCGGCGAGGACGCCGGCGAGGGTGGCGAGGAGGCCGGGCCGGTCCCGCGCGGTGAGCGCGAGCTCGGAGTAGCCGAGCGCGGGGCGGTGGCGGATCGCCGCCGCCACGGCGCGATCGGTGCCGAGCCGGAGCAGGCGCAGGTGGCGGGGGGACTGGGCCGGCGACACGGTCAGGAAGTAGCGGGCCGGCATCGCCCGCACGAACCGCTCCCGGTCCTCGGCCGCCGCCGAGCGCGGGTGCTCCGCGAGCGCGGTGGCCACCAGCTCCCGCCCGGCCGCCTCGGCCGTGCCCGGCTCGGGGCGGCGCTCGCCGCGCGCCAGGACCTCGCGGGTCTTGTGGTAGAGCTCGCGCAGCAGCCGGGCCTTCCACTCGGTCCAGGTCCGCGGACCGACCGTGGCGATGTCCGCGTAGGTGAGGAGGTAGAGCTTCTCCAGCCGGTCGATCGTCCCCACCTCCTCGGCGAAGGCGTGGATCAGGTCGGGGTCGGAGAGGTCGCGCCGCTGGGCGATGGCCGACATCCGCAGGTGCTTGGCCACCAGCCACTCGATGTCGGCGGCGTCGGCCGGGTCGACCCCGATGCGCACGCAGGCCTGGGCGGCGATCTCGGCCCCGCGGGTGGAGTGGTCCTTGCCCGAGCCCTTGCCGATGTCGTGGAAGAGGGTCCCGAGGTAGAGGGCGAGCGGCCGCTCCATCCGCTGGAGGACGGCGTTCAGCCCCTCCTCGACCACGTCGCCGCAGCGCAGGGCGAGGAGGCGGCGGACCGCGAAGAGGGTGTGAACGTCGACCGTGTACACGTGGTACAGGTCGATCTGGCGGCGGGCGGTGACCCGGGCGAACTCGGGGATCACCCGGGGCAGCACGCCGATCTCGTGCATCAGCGTGAGGAAGCGGCCGCGCGTCCCGGGCCGGGTGAAGCAGGCGAGCAGCTCCTGGTTGAGCTCCGGGTCGCTCGCCGCCTCGGACGGGAGCTCGGCCGCCGCCTGGGCCGCCAGGTCCCGGGCGTAGGGGTAGAGGTCGAGCTGCTCCCGGTCCGCGGCGGCGAAGAGGCGGACCAGCGCGGCCGGCGAGCGCCGGAGCACGTCCTTGTCGTGGACCGTCAGCCGCCCGCGGAAGACCTTCAGCTCGCCCCCGGGCAGGACCCGGTCGGCCCCCCGCGGCGGCTGGCCCCGGAGCACCGGCACCGGCTTCTCCGCCCCCAGGGTGGCGGCCGGAGGCGGGACCATCCGCCAGCCCATGGCGGTCTGCGGCTCGAGGCAGCGGTCCACGATCGCGTCGCACGCCACCAGAACCGTCTTCGCGGCCAGGTAGTAGTGGCGCATGAACTCCTCGACTCCGCTCCCCTCCGGCCCGTCGGCGTAGCCCATGGCGGCGGCCACCTGGGGCTGGACGTCGAAGGTGAGCTGGTCCCACTTGCGCCCGGCCAGGAAGTGCATCTCGTTGCGCACCCGCCAGAGGAAGTCGCGGGCCCGGCGCATCTCCCGGATCTCGCGCTCCGGGAGGAGGGCGCGGGAGAGCAGCTCGGTGATGCCCGCCACCTTGAACCGGACCCGGGCCAGCCAGAGCGCCGACTGCAGGTCGCGCAGCCCGCCCTCCGACTCCTTCACGTTGGGCTCGAGCAGGTAGAGCGAGTCGCCGAACTTCTCCCGGCGGCTGCGCATCTCCCCCAGCTTGTCGCCGAGGAACTTCTCCACCTTCGCCTGGGAGAGCCCGTGCAGCTCCTCCCGCTCCAGCTCGCGGAAGAGGGCCCGGTCGCCGGCCAGCCAGCGAAGGTCGAGCAGGGCGGTGCGGGCGGTGTGGTCCTCCGAGGCGAGCTGGTCGCAGGTCTTGAGGTCCCGGACCGCGTAGCCGACCTCGAGCCGCAGGTCCCAGAGCGCGTACACCAGCCGCTCGGCGGCGGTCTTCACGAAGGCGTCGGGCTTGCCCGCGCCGTGGAGGATGAGGAGGTCGACGTCGCTGAACGGGGCGAGCTCGCGCCGCCCGTAGCCGCCCAGGGCGACGAGGGAGACCGGGGAGCGCCCCTTGCCCTTCCCCGCCCCGGCGGTGGCCCGCTCCCAGAGCAGGGCCACGATCCGGTCCATGGCCGCGCTGGCCAGCCGGACCACGGTGTGCCCGCTCCCTCCGGCCCGGTGCACCTCCTCCACGTAGCGGCGCTGGGCGAGGAAGTCGGCCTTGGCGTCGCCGGTGAGCGGCGGCAGGCCCGCCACCTTCTCCTCGAACTCGAAGGGGGCGGCGGCGGGGAGGCTGGTGAGGGCGTCGGCCGGAGGCGGGGGCGGCGGCATCGGTCGGGACAGTATAGCGTCGGCCCGTCCCGGCGCCCCGCGATCAGGGCGCGACCGCGACCCGGGGCCCGGCGCGGGCGAAGGCCACCACCGCCCGGGTGATCCCCGCCGCCACCTCGTCCTGGTAGCGCGGCGAGGCGAGCC
>DATKAL010000035.1:0-8555 GCA_035498135.1 Anaeromyxobacter sp. | reverse complement strand
TCGAGGAGGTGAACCGGCAGGGCGGGCTCGAGGTCGGGGGGAAGAGGCTGCCGGTCCAGCTGACCCTGCTCGACGACACCAGCACCCAGGCCACCGCGGTGAGCCTCGCCGACCGGCTGGTGAACAGCGACCAGGTCGACTTCCTGCTCGGCACCTACGCCAGCCACCTGGTCGAGGCCCAGAGCACGGTGGGGGAGGAGAACCGCATCCCCTACGTGAACGGCGGCGGCGGCGCGACCCACATCTACCGGCGCGGCTTCAAGTACCTCTTCGGCCTGCTCTCGCCGGTGGAGCTGCTCGGCACCACCCTGATGCAGGGGATCGACGAGCAGCAGAGGAAGGGGAAGCTCCCCCGCCCGGCGAAGATCGCGCTCCTCTGGGAGAACACCGCCCACGGCAAGGACTTCCGCAAGGGGGTCTCCGACTTCGTGCAGAAGAGCGGCGGCGCCTACCAGATCCTGGTGGACGAGTCCTTCGAGCTGAACGGGAAGGACTTCAGCGCCCTCCTCGGCAAGGTCAAGGCGGCGGGCGTGGACCTGTTCCTCGCCGACGCGCACCTGCCCGACTACATCACCATGCACCGGCAGTACGTGGCCTCCGGGCTCTGCCACGCGGTGGTGAGCTACGGGGCGCGCGGGGCGGAGAAGGACGCGGTCAAGGCCCTCGGCCAGGAGAACGTGAGCTACGTGCTCTCCGGCGTCTGGTGGAGCGCGCAGCTGGCGGCGACCTCCACCCTCTCCCGCGACTTCGTGGCCTCGTTCAAGGCGAAGTACGGCGGCCGGGAGCCGGAGTGGTTCCAGGCGCTCGGCTACGAGACCGCCCGCGCGCTCTTCGCCGCCATCCAGAAGGCGGGCAAGGTGGACCGGGAGGCGGTCCGCGAGGCGCTCGCCCGGCTCGACATGCCCTCGCTCCTCCCCGGCGGGAGGCTGAGGCTCGATCCGGCGAACGGCCAGCAGGCCCAGAACCCCTTCGTCGTGCAGCAGAACCATCCCGACGGGACCTCGCCCATCGTCTACCCGCCGGACGTGGCCGGCTCCCCGGGCGTGATCCCGAACCCGCGCTGCGCGAAGTGACCGTGGCGCGCCTGGTCGACCTGGCCCTCTCCGCGGTGCTGCTCGCCGGCCTGTACGCCACCATGGCCTACGGGCTCGGGCTGATCTACGGCGTGCTGCGGGTGGTGAACCTGGCCCACGGCGGGGTGATCATGGCCGGGGCCTACCTGGGCTGGGTGCTCCACCGCTGGCTGGGGCTCGACCCGTACCTCTCCCTGCCGCTGGTGGTGCTCGCCACCTTCGGGCTCGGGGTGGTCCTCTACCGCCTGCTGGTGCGGCACCTCCCCCGGGGCGCCGCCGGCGGCCCGGCCTCGCTCCTCCTGCTCTTCGGCGTCTGGCTCGTGCTGCGGAACGCCGCCTACCTGCTCTTCACCGGGAACGACCAGGCCATCCGCACCTCCTGGTCGACCCGGGCCCTGCCGCTCCTCGGCTCCTTCGTGCCGGTGAGCCGGCTGGCGGTGCTCGGGATCGCGGTGCTGGTGCCGGTCCTCCTCCACGCCCTCCTCCACCACACCTTCCTCGGGCGGGCCATCCGGGCGGTGGCCCAGAACGCCGACAGCTGCACGCTGGTGGGGATCGACGTGGAGCGGGTGTACACCCTCACCTTCGGGCTGGGCACTGCCCTGGCCGGCCTGGCCGGGCTCCTCTCCGCCACCATCTTCTCCTTCAACCCGGCCTTCGGGGCGGGGGAGCTCCTCAAGTCCTTCGTGGTGGTGGTGCTCGGCGGGCTGGGGAGCGTGCTCGGCACCGGGCTGGCGGCGCTGATCCTGGCGCTGGTGGAGGTCTTCGCCATCCTGGTCCTCCCCGCTTACCTCACCGCGGCGGTCGGGTTCCTCATGCTGGTGCTGGTCCTGGTGCTCCGCCCCGGAGGCCTGTTCGGCCAGCGGGTGCTGGGGTGAGGGGACCGGCCGGGCTCCCGGTCCGCGCCGCGGCCGCCTTCGCGCTGGCGGTGATCCTGCTCGCCGCCGCCCCGCAGGTGCTCGGCTTCTCCCCCTACACCCGCAACCTCATGACCCTGTCCTTCCTGATGGTGGCGGGGGCGCTCGCCTGGAACTGGATGGGGGGCTACCTCGGGCAGGTGAGCTTCGGGCACGCCGCCCTCTTCGGCGTCGGCGGCTTCGTGGCCGCGCGGGTGATCCTCCTCGGCCAGCCGGCGCCGCTCGGCTGGCTCGCCGGCGGCCTGGCGGCGGGGGCGTTCGCGCTCGGCGCCCACCCGACCCTGCGGCTGCGCGGCCCCTACTTCTCCATCGCCACCATCGGGCTGGGCGAGGCGACCCGCCTGGTCTTCACCTGGTGGGAGGACTTCACCGGCGGCTCCTCCGGGCTCTCCCTGCCCATCGACCTCGGTCTCAAGGCCCGGCTCTACGGGTGGGCGCTGGGGCTCGCGGCGCTGACCGCCGCCGCCTCCTTCCTCCTGCGGCGCTCGCTCCTCGGCCTGCAGCTCCTCGCCATCAAGGCCGACGTCGACGCCGCCGCCGACGCCGGCGTGGACGCCACGGTCCTCCAGGACCTGGTCCTGGTCCTCTCCGGGGTGGTGGTCGGGGTGACCGGCGGGCTCTACGCCTCCTACTTCGCCTTCATCGAGCCCGGGGACATGTTCGGCTTCGACCGCTCCATCGCCTTCGTCCTCATGGCGGTGATCGGCGGGGTGGGGACGATCCTCGGGCCGGTGCTCGGGGCGGCGGTCTTCGTGCTCCTCCGCCAGTTCCTGCTCGCCACCTACCCGCAGCTCTACCTCGGGCTCTACGGGCTCCTCCTCGTCCTCATCATCCTCTTCGAGCCCCTCGGCCTCACCGGCCTGGGGCTGCGCCTCGCCGGGCGCCTCCGGGCGCGGCGGGCGCCGCGCCCCTCCCCCGCCTGACCATGGCCCTCCTCGCCACCCGCGCGCTCTCCCGGAGCTTCGGCGGCCTCAAGGCCGTGGACGGCGTGGACCTCGAGCTGCGCCCGGGCGAGATCCTCGGGGTGATCGGCCCGAACGGCGCGGGCAAGACCACCCTCTTCTCCCTGATCGCGGGCTCGCTCGCCCCCACCTCGGGCGAGGTCTGGCTCGACGGGCGCCGGGTGGACGGGCTCCCCGCCCACCGCCTGGTCCGGCTCGGGATCGCCCGCACCCACCAGATCGTCCGGCCCTTCCCCAACCTGACGGTGGCCGAGAACGTGGCGGTGGGGGCGATCCACGGTCGGGCGCGCGCCGCCGGGGCGCCCCGGGCGCGGGCGGCGGAGATCCTGGCGCTGGTGGGGCTCGGGGACCGGGCCGACGCGCTCCCCGGCACGCTCACGCTGGCCGGGCGCAAGCGGCTCGAGCTGGCCCGGGCGCTCGCCGCCGCGCCGCGCGTCCTGATGCTGGACGAGGTGATCGCCGGGGTGAACCCGGCCGAGGCGCAGCGGCTCGCCGCGCTCATCCGCCGGATCCGCGACGAGCGGGGCGTCTCGGTGATCCTGATCGAGCACGTGATGCCCGCGGTGATGGCGCTCTCCGATCGGGTGACCGTCCTCGACCACGGGCGGAAGCTGGCCGAGGGGCTGCCGGCCGAGGTGGTGCGCGACCCGCGCGTGGTGGAGGCGTACCTGGGGAGCGGAGGGGGGCAGCGGTGACCATGCCGCTCCTCGAGGTCCTGGGGATCGACGTCGCCTACGGGGACGTCCAGGTGCTCCACGGCCTGAGCCTCGAGGTGGGCGAGGGCGAGATCGTGACGCTCCTCGGGTCGAACGGCGCCGGGAAGACCACCACCCTCCGCGCCATCGCCGGGCTCCGGCCGCCCCGCGCCGGGGAGATCCGGTTCCGGGGGCGCTCGCTCGCCGGGGTGCCCGCCGCCGCCCGCGCCGAGCTCGGGATCTCGCTGGTGCCGGAGGGGCGGGAGCTCTGGCCCCAGCTCACGGTGCGCGAGAACCTCGAGCTCGGGGCCTACCATCGCCGGGCGCGCCCGGGCCTGGCCCGAAACCTGGACCGGGTGATGGCGCTCTTCCCCCGGCTGCGCGAGCGGCGCGGGCAGCTGGCCGGCAGCCTCTCCGGCGGGGAGCAGCAGATGTGCGCCATCGGCCGGGCGCTCATGGGCGAGCCGGCCCTGCTGATGCTCGACGAGCCCAGCCTGGGGCTCGCCCCGCGGGTGGTGGATCAGGTGATGGAGACGATCGCCGGGCTGCACGCGGCCGGGATCACCATCCTGCTGGTGGAGCAGAACCTCCGGCGGGCGCTCGAGGTCGCCCAGCGCGGGACGGTCATCGAGACCGGGCGCGTGCGCCTGGCGGGGACGAGCGCCGAGCTCTCGGCGAGCCCCGAGATCCGGAGCGCCTACCTCGGGCTGTGAGGGGCGCTCGCCGGCTTCGGCCGCCCGCACCCGCACCTACACCGCCCCGTCGCCTGGACGCGGGGCACCGAAGCGCGCACCCCCTGGGCGAGCATCGGCGCCGAGGGGCGCGCCTGCGCCCTCGACACCGGGGTGGCGGAGCGGCTCCTCGCCGGGAGCCACCGGTCCTTCCGGGCCGCCGGCCTCTTCCTGTTCCGGCTCGAGCGCGGGTTCGGGATCGCCCCGGACCAGCTGGCGCTCCTCGCCACCGGCGATCCGGAGGCGGTGGTGCGCCGGGTGGGGACCGCGGGGCCCCGTCACGGCGTGAGCAACGAGAAGCTGCTCGCCTGGCTCCGGGCGCTGGCCAAGGACCACCCGCTCGATCTCGCCGACGTCGCCCCGGACTACCTGGCCGGCCGCTTCGAGCGCCTCCCGCCCGATCCGCGGGCGGTGGCCCGGCGTGCCTCCGAGATCGCCCCCGACCTCCTGGCGGGCGCCTCGAACACGGTCGAGTCGCTGGCGGAGGAGATCCGAACCACCGGCTCCTCTGGGACTAAGCCGGGGCTGGGCGTGACCTCACTCCGGCCGGTGGCAGACCGCCTCGACGTTGTGGCCGCTCGGATCGAGGACGAACGCGCCGTAGTAGCTCGGGTGGTAGAGCGGGCGGAGCCCGGGCTTGCCGTTGTCCTCGCCGCCTGCGGCGAGCGCCGCGACGTGGAACGCGTCCACCTCCCTCCGCGAGGAGGCGTGGAAGGCGAGGTGCATCGGCCGCGCCTCGGGGTCGGCGGCCAGCCAGAGGATGGGCTTGCCCCTCGGCCCGAGGCCGACCGTCCCCTCGTGCTCCATCTGCACGACGTAGCCGAGCGGGGCGAGCGCGGCGGCGTAGAAGGCGCGGGAACGGGCGACGTCGCGAACGTGTAAGGTCAGGTGGTCGATCATGACGTCCTCGTACCGCGATCGATGGACAGGCCCAAGAGCCCGGAAGAGGACCGACCTCGGTGGCGCGGTGGCCTGCCGCTACTGCTTGAGCTGGGACCGGTGCCCGGCCTCCTCGTCGAAGCCGTGCGCGAGCAGGAAATGGTAGACGGCGTAGGGCTCCTCTCCACCGCCCCCCACCAGCTCGAACAGGAACTGGCCGGCCTCGCCTTCGGGATCGGGCAGGACCTGCACGTAGAGCAGATCGCGGACCTCGATCACCACCTCCCCCAGGATCTGCTTGCCCCGGACCAGCTGCGCGGTGGGGACGCGGTCCTCGTCCTCCTCCAGGTGCCAGTGGAGGTCCTCCTGGTCGTACAGGTAGGTGTCGGGCGTCCCGGCGCGCAGGATGCAGCTGGAATGGCGCTTGAGCCAGCGCCAGAACCGATCGAAGGTGAGAGTGGAGCCGGTCTCGACGGTGACGGGCATGCGTGGGAATATAGCGGAGGGACGCCATGGGATCTCGAACACTCGCAGTGCTCCTCCTCGCCACGGGCTGTGCCTCCACCGGCCCGGCGCACCGCTCCCTCACGCCGGGGCCGTTCGAGGGGATGAAGCGGCTCATCCTGATCCGGGAGGTCGACCGCCCGTACCAGGACGGCCGGCCGAAGGACGCGATCGACGCCGTGCGTGAAGCGCTCGAGGCGAGCGGCCGCGTCACGCGGACCGTCGACGTGAGCGCGCGGCGCGGGTCCTCCACCACCACCCCGGCGGCCGACCTCTTCCAGCGCGTGGGCGAGCGGCGGCCCACCGACACCGACTTCAACGCCGATCGGGTCGACTTCGCCGGCCCGATCCTCGCCGACCTGCAGGTGGACGGCGCGGTGGTGCTGTTCCGCTGGGACCTCTCGCCCGACCTGCCGCCCATGTCCCTGCCCGGCGCCGGCGGCGCACCGGCGGTGCGCGCCCGACCGGTCAGCAGCCTGGCGCTGGTGGACCGCTACGGCAACCTGCAATGGTTCCACTGGTTCCCCGCCGACGTGCGCCTCACCGGCAAGATGCAGACCCCCGGCGAGGCGGTCGAGGCGCTCGTGCGCGTGGTCTCGGGCCAGGAAGCGGAGCAGCCGGGCACCTGACGCGCCGCACCGGGCTCGGGCGCCCCCAAGGGGGGGCTCGCCCCGGCCCGCTCGCCCAAGCATGGATGGGGTCGAGCCGCCCGCGGGGCGCGCCGAGGAGGAGCCATGCGCTGCGAGGATCTCATGAAGACGGAGATCGAGACCTGCCGGCCGGCGGACACGATCCAGCGGATCGCCCAGCGGATGCGGGAGGTGAACATCGGCTTCATGCCGGTGTGCGACGCCAGCGGCCGCCCGGTGGGCACGCTCACCGACCGCGACCTGGCCCTTCGCGTGTGCGCCGACGACCGCTCCGCCAGCGCCACGCGGGCCGAGGAGGTCATGACCAGGGAGACCGTCACCTGCCGGGAGGAGGACGACCTCGAGGAGGCGGAGCGGCTCATGGCCAGGCACCACAAGGCCCGCATCATGGTGGCCGACGACGAGGGGCGGCTGGTCGGCGTCATCAGCCTCTCGGACGTGCTCGACGAGGAGGACGACGGGCGGGCGGCGGAGACCGCGCGGCTCGTCGCCGAGCGCGAGATCCACGCCTGAACGAGGGTCATGATTCGGAAACGGTCAACGGGCGAAGCGAGCCCGCCGGGGCGCCGGCGCGGACGCGGCGAAGCCGCTCGCGACGGCGCACGGGACCCGGCGAGCAGGGGCGGGGGCGCAGCCCCCGTTCGAACCTGGCCGAGCGACAGCGTGGTTCGCGACACCGAAGGTGATCGCGAATCACGAGCTGTCGTCTAGCTCGGGGTAGCATCGCCGGCCGTGCCCCCGCCGCTCGGCCGCTCCCGACGCATCGGCGTCCTCGGCCTCGCCGCCGCCACCTTCTTCATCGTCTCGGGCGGGCCCTACGGCCTCGAGGAGATCCTCCAGGCCCACGGCTACGGCCGGGCGGTCGCGCTCCTCCTCTTCCTCCCGCTCGTCTGGTGCCTGCCGGTGGCCTTCCTGGTGGGGGAGCTGGGGAGCGCGCTCCCCTGCACCGGGGGCTACTACGAGTGGGTCCGGCGCGGCCTGGGCGAGTTCTGGGGCCTCCAGGAGGCCTGGCTCTCCCTCGCCTACTCGGTCGTCGACCTGGCCATCTACCCGACCCTCCTCGTGGCCTACGCCGGCCAGGTCCTGCCGGCGCTGGCCGCCGGGACGCAGGGCTGGGCGGGGTGGTGGCTGGGGATGGGGATGATCGCGGGCTGCACCCTCTGGAACGCCCTCGGCATCCGGGCGGTGGGGCTCGGGTCGGAGGCGCTCGGGGTGGCGGTGCTCGGGCCGTTCGTGGTCATGGTGGCGCTCGCCGCCGCCGCGCTTCCGGGCGGCGGCCTGGCCCGGCTCGGCGCCGCCCTCGCCGCGCCGCCGCCGGAGCCGGGGACGGGCGCCACCTGGGCGGCGGGCCTGCTGCTCGCCCTCTGGAACTACATGGGCTGGGACAACGCCTCGACCTTCTCGGGCGAGGTCGAAGACGCGCCCCGCGCCTACCCGCGGGCGATGCTGGTGGTGGTGGGGCTGGTGGCGGCCGCCTACGTGCTGCCGGTCCTGGCGGCGGCCTCGGCCGGGCTCCCGGCCGCGTCCTTCGGGGCCGGGAGCTGGGTGGCCGCCGGGCGGGCGCTGGGCGGCGCGCCCCTGGCCGGCCTGGTGATGCTCGGCGGCGGGATCACCGTGGTCGGCATGTTCAACGCCATCCTGCTGGCCTGGTCCCGGCTCCCGGTGGCCCTGGCGGAGGACGGGTACCTCCCCCGCCTCCTCGCCTGGCGAAGCCCGGGCAGCGGGGCGCCGGTGCCGGCGCTGGTGGCGGGGGGCGGGCTGGTGGCGCTCCTCGTCGGCCTCGAGCTCACCCGGCTGGTGGCGATCGACGTGATGCTCCAGGGGATGGCGCTCCTCCTCGAGTTCGCCGCCCTGGTGGCGCTCCGGCTCCGCGAGCCGGGGCTGCCGCGGCCGTTCCGCGTGCCGGGCGGGCTCGCCGGGGCCCTGCTCCTGGGCGTGCCGCCGGCCGGGCTCCTCGCCTTCTCCGCCTGGCGCGGGCGGGGCGAGCCGGGGGCGCTCGGCGTCCGCGCGGTGCCGCTGGCGCTTCTCGTGGCGGCGATCGGGCCGGCCTGGTGGGCGCTCTCCCGCCGGCGGCGCGCGCGTGCCGCGGCCCGGGTGCCCGGGGCGCCGGCGGATCCCTGAGCGGCGGCTCGCGATGGGGGAAT
>DATKAL010000034.1:0-2358 GCA_035498135.1 Anaeromyxobacter sp. | reverse complement strand
GGCGGCGAGCTGGAGGCGGACCCGAAGGTGCGCGAGGCGTACCTCGGGTTCTGACCGGTGGGCGCGCCCGGGGCGCGCCGGGAGAGACGCGATGGCCAAGCTGACGCTGAAGGACGGGAAGCTCCTCGCCCAGAAGTGCTTCATCGGGGGGGCCTGGGTCGACGCCGACGACGGCGCCACGATCCCGGTCCGCAACCCGGCCACCGGCGAGGTCCTCGGGACCGTGCCGCGCATGGGGGCGGCGGAGACCCGCCGGGCGATCGAGGCGGCGAGCGCCGCCTGGCCCGCCTGGCGGAGCAAGACGGCCAAGGAGCGCTCGGCGCTCCTCCGGCGGTGGTTCGAGCTGGTGATGGCCCACCAGGAGGATCTGGCGGTCCTCATGACCAGCGAGCAGGGGAAGCCCCTCGCCGAGTCGAGGGGGGAGATCGCCTACTCGGCCTCGTTCATCGAGTGGTTCGCCGAGGAGGCCCGGCGCGTCTACGGCGACACCATCCCCGGCCACGCCCCCGACAAGCGGATCGTGGTCCTGAAGCAGCCGGTCGGGGTGGTGGCCGCCATCACCCCCTGGAACTTCCCCTCGGCCATGATCACCCGCAAGGCCGGCCCCGCCCTGGCGGCCGGCTGCACGGTGGTGCTGAAGCCGGCCACCGCCACGCCCTTCTCCGCCCTGGCCCTGGCGGAGCTGGCGGTGCGGGCCGGGATCCCGGCCGGCGTCTTCAACGTGGTCACCGGGGCGAGCGGCCCCATCGGCAAGGAGCTCACCCAGCACCCGCTGGTGCGGAAGCTCACCTTCACCGGCTCGACCGAGATCGGGAAGCAGCTGATGGAACAGTGCGCCTCGACGGTGAAGAAGGTCTCGCTCGAGCTGGGCGGGAACGCCCCCTTCATCGTCTTCGACGACGCGGACGTGGACGCCGCCGTGGCGGGCGCCATCGCCTCCAAGTACCGCAACGCCGGCCAGACCTGCGTCTGCACCAACCGCTTCCTGGTGCAGGACGGGATCTACCCGGCCTTCGCCGCCAGGCTCGCCGAGGCGGTCGGGGCGCTCAAGGTCGGTGACGGGCTCGAGGCCGGGACGCAGCAGGGGCCGCTCATCGACGAGAAGGCGGTGGCCAAGGTGGAGGAGCACATCGCCGACGCGCTCGCCAAGGGCGGGCGGGTGATCGCCGGCGGGAAGCGCCACGCGCTCGGCGGGACCTTCTTCCAGCCGACCGTGATCGTCGACGCCACCCCGGCCATGGAGGTGGCGCGCGAGGAGACCTTCGGCCCGCTCGCCCCGCTCTTCCGCTTCCGCACCGAAGAGGAGGCGATCCGCCTCGCCAACGACACGCAGTACGGCCTGGCCTCCTACTTCTACACCCGGGACCTGGCGCGTGCCTGGCGGGTCGCGGAGGGGCTCGAGTACGGTATCGTGGGAGCCAACACCGGGCTGATCTCCACCGCCGAGGCGCCCTTCGGCGGGGTGAAGGAGTCGGGGACCGGCCGCGAGGGGTCCAAGTACGGGATCGAGGACTACCTCGAGATCAAGTACCTGTGCCTGGGCGGCATCGCCTGACGGAGGGCCACATGGCCGAGGCGGCGGGGAGCGCGAGGGAGGTCCGGCCGGCGCGACGCCGCGGCCGCGCCGGCGAGGGGACGGTCCGCGACGTCCTGACGGAGATCGGCGCCCGGTCCACCGAGGGGCGAGCCAACCTGCGCTGGCTGGTGGAGAGCGCCCCGGCGCTCTTCGACTCCACCTTGCGCGAGGACGTGGGGGTGATCGCCGGGCTCGCCACCGGGCTGGAGCGGCTCCGCGGCGACCGGCAGCTGGTGCTGGTGGACCGCGAGGCCGAGTGGGTGCTGGCCCGGCTCGACGTCCCGGGCTCGATCTTCGAGACCCTGCGCCGCCTGCGCGACCGCGAGATCACCTACGCGGAGATGTTCCACTCCGACGGCCCGGTCCCGGGCACCGGCCAGCGGCTCGAGGTGCAGCGCTACACCTTCGCCCCGGCCGCCCCCGAGCCGGCCCCGGTGGGCGGCGGGGAGATCCCCCGCGAGCTCCGCCGGCCCATCCACGCCGCCCTCCGGGCGCGCGAGCCGGGCACCGATCCGCGCAAGCTCGATCCGCTGCTCCAGGAGGTGTGGCAGGACGCGGAGCAGTTCGTCCGCCGGGCGCCGGCCCACCGGGTGGCGCGCCTGCTCTGGCTGCTCCGCGAGGGGCAGCGGAACGCCGGGCTCTTCCTCGCCATCGAGGACCCGGACGACGCCGCCCCGGGCGAGAAGGGGGTCCTCTTCGCGGTCGAGAACCCGCCGCAGAAGGAGTTCCTCGCCCAGGTGAGCGAGGTGCTCAACACCCTCGACCTGGGCGTGCGGCGCTCG
>DATKAL010000033.1:0-7667 GCA_035498135.1 Anaeromyxobacter sp. | reverse complement strand
GCGCGCGCAGGTCGTGAACCTCAAGGTCACGGTGGCCGCCGACGGCGAGCGCAAGGAGGCCCTCGGCGCGGCGCTGAAGCGGGTTGAGGACGCGCGGCGCGAGGTGGAGGAGCGGCGCGCCCGGCTCTTCGCCGCGCTCTCGGAGGCGAACGCCCGGGCGGCCGAGCTGCGGGGCCGCCTGGACGGGACCCGGGTCGACCTCTCCCGCCTCGGCGCGGACCTGGCGGCGGTCCGGGAGGAGCTGGCCCGGGCCCGCGCCGACCACGAGGCCCTGCTGGCCGGGGCGCGCGCCTGCGAGGCCGAGACCCGCGAGCGGCGGGGGCGGGTGGAGGGGATCCGGCAGGCGGCGAGCGACGCCGCCCTCACCGGCCGGGAGCAGGCGCTCGAGCTCGCCCACCTCGAGGAGCAGACCCGGGAGCGCTGCCAGGCGGAGCTGCGGTGGGAGGTGGCCCGCTTCCACCTGGAGAAGCCCCCCGGGGAGGCCGAGCGGGAGCGGCTCGAGGAGCTCAAGGCGCAGGCCGAGCGGATGGGAGCGATCAACCTCACCGCCATCGAGGAGTACGACGAGCTCGCCAAGCGCCACGCCTTCATGGGGGAGCAGAAGACCGACCTGGAGCGCTCCCTGGCCGACCTGAAGGTGGCGATCGCCCGCATCAACCGGGCCTCGCGCGAGCGGTTCCAGGAGACCTTCGACCGGGTCAACGAGCGGTTCCAGCAGGTCTTCCCGCGCCTGTTCGCCGGCGGCCGGGCCGGGCTGGTCCTCACCCAGCCCGAGGGGGCGGAGGAGGCGGGGGTGGAGATCTTCGCCCAGCCCCCGGGGAAGAAGCTGCAGAGCGTGAACCTGCTCTCCGGCGGGGAGAAGGCCCTCACCGCCGTCTCCCTCATCTTCGCCATCTTCCTCATCAAGCCCACCCCGTTCTGCCTGCTGGACGAGGTCGACGCCCCGCTCGACGACGCCAACGTCGGCCGCTACAACGAGATGGTGAAGGAGATGTCGAAGGGCTCCCAGTTCATCCTCATCACCCACAACAAGCGGACCATGGAGATGGTCGACACGCTCTACGGGGTGACGATGGAGGAGCCCGGCGTCTCCAAGGTGGTCTCGGTCCGGCTCTCCGACCGGGCCCGCGAGGCAGCAGCAGCGTAGCGGGAGGGCCGCCGCCCCGGGGCGGCCGGCGGCGCGTTGACACCGGCGCGGCCGGCGCCCTATATGCTCGGGCTCCCGCCGACCCCGTCCGGAGCCCGCCCTGATCCCGCTCGCACTCACCGCGAACGACGCCGTCGCCATCGCCGGCCTGGCGGCCGTCGCCCTCCTCGTCCTGGTGGCGGCGCTCCGCCTCGCCCGCCGGCGCCGGCCACCCGCCGCCCCCTCCCCGGCCGCGCCGCGGCGGGAGGCGGCCCCGATCCCGCCCTCCCCGCCCAGGCCAGCGGCCGCTCCGGACGCCGCCCCGGCCCCCCGGCGTGCGCCCCCCGCCGCCCCGCCGCTCCCGCCCGCCGAGGCCGCCCGGGTCCGGGAGGAGGAGGAGGCGCGCAAGAAGGAGGAGTACCGCCGGAAGAAGGAGGCGGAGCGGCTGGAGAGGGAGCACCGCGCCCAGGAGCGGGCCGAGGCCGAGGCGCGCGCCCGGGCCGAGGCCGAGCGGGCCGCCGCCGAGGCGGAGGAGGCCCGGCGCCGGGAGGAGGAGGAGGAGCGACGGCGCGCCCAGGCCGAGGCGGGGAAGACGCTCGCCGCCGGCCTGGAGAAGACCCGGGTCGGCTTCATGGCCCGGCTGAACGCCCTCTTCTCCGGGGGCAAGCTGGTCGACGACGCGGTCCTGGCCGACCTCGAGGAGGTGCTCTTCACGGCCGACATCGGGGTGAAGACGGCCACCCGCCTGCTCGAGTCCGCCCGCGAGCGGGTCCGCCGCAAGGAGGCCGACGCCGACCGGCTCAAGGAGGCGCTGCGCGAGGAGATCGCGCGCATCCTCGCCCTGGACGGGACGGCGGGGGCCACCCCCGCCGCGGCCGCGACGGCGCGCCCCTGGGTGATCATGGTCGTGGGGGTGAACGGCTCGGGGAAGACCACCACCGTGGGCAAGCTCGCGGCCAGGCTGAAGGCCTCCGGGCAGACGGTGCTCCTCGGCGCGGGCGACACCTTCCGCGCCGCAGCCGGCGAGCAGCTCGAGATCTGGGCGGAGCGCGTCTCGGCCCCGGTGGTACGGGGCAAGGAGGGGGCCGACCCCGCCTCGGTCTGCTTCGAGGCGGTCCAGCGCGGGGGGCAGGAGGGGCTGGACGTGGTCCTCTGCGACACCGCCGGCCGGCTCCACACCAAGACCCCGCTCATGGAGGAGCTGAAGAAGGTGAAGCGGGTGATCGCCAAGGCCGCTCCGGGCGCTCCCCACGAGGTCCTGCTGGTCCTCGACGCCACCAACGGCCAGAACGCCATCGCCCAGGCCCGGCAGTTCCACGAGGCCCTGGGGGTGACCGGGATCGCCCTCACCAAGCTGGACGGCACCGCCAAGGGCGGCGTGGTGATCGGGATCTGCGACGAGCTCAGGATCCCGGTCCGCTACGTGGGCGTGGGCGAGTCGGTGGCCGACCTCAAGCCCTTCGTGCCCGGCGAGTTCGTGGAGGCGCTGTTCGGATGAGGGTGGTGCTCTGGGACGTGGACGGGACCCTGGTCGACTGCGCCGGGGCGGGGCGGCGCTCGCTGGAGCGCGCCCTGGCCGAGCGCTGCGGCCCCCTCGACGGCGCCCTCGCCCCGCTCCGCCTGGACGGCATGACCGACCGGCTCATCGTCCGCGAGGCCCTCGGCCTCCTCGGGCGCCCCTTCAGCGACGAGGCCTGCGCCGCCGTGCTCGCCCGCTACCTGGAGCACCTCCCGGACGAGCTCGCCCGCCCGGGCTACGCGGTGCTCCCGGGGGTGGAGGCGGCCCTGGCGCGGCTGCGGGCCCGCGGGATCCCCTACGGCCTCTGCACCGGGAACGTGGCCGGTGGGGCGCGCGCCAAGCTGGCCCGGGGCGGGCTCGACCACTGGTTCGAGTGGGGCGATCGGGCGATCGGCGGCTTCGCCGAGGACGGCGAGGCGCGGGAGCGCGTGGTGGAGTCCGCCCTCCGGCGGGCCGCCGCGCGGCTCGGGCGGGCGCTGGCGCCCGGTGAGGCGCTGGTGGTCGGCGACACCCCCCGGGACGTCTCCGCGGCCCACGCGGTGGGGTGCCCGGTGCTGGCGGTCGCCAGCGGGCGGCACGGCCTGGAGGAGCTCCGGGCCTGCGGCGCCGAGGCGGTGGCCGCCTCGCTCGAGTCGCCCGCCGCGCTCGCGCTCCTGGGCGGCGGCGCGTCGCCTTGACCGGCGGCGCCGGGCGGCGCTATGGCAAGGACGGCTGGAGGCGCGGCGCCGGGAGATCCCATGACCGCTGGGGGCGAGCAGTACGTGATCGGCCCGGGGGAGGCGTTGCCCCCGTTCGACGGGCCGCGGCTCCAGGCGATCACCGCCGGCCGGTCGGACGCCGCCCGGATCCAGGAGTGCCTGGAGGGCGCGCCCGACTACTTCTCGCGGACCGAGGGCGGGCCGCCGGCGCCGGACGCCGCCGAGCGGCTGCTCGCCGAGGCGGAGGCGGACGAGGCGCGGCGGGTCTACGTCCTGGTCCCGCGGGCGGGTGGCCCGGCGGTGGGGGTGCTCGACCTCTACCTGCACCACCCGGAGCCCGGGACGGTGCACGTGGGGCTGCTCCTCTTCCGGGAGGGCTGCCAGGGGCTCGGGTACGGGAAGGAGACCAGCGCCGCCCTCGAGCACGCCCTGGCGCGGGCCGGCTTCGCGGCGCTGCGCTGCTCGGTGGGGGACGAGAACCCGGGGGCGCGCGCCTTCTGGCTGCGGCTCGGGTTCGCGGAGGTCGGGCGGCTGGACCGCGGGGTGGCGGTCCTGGAGAAGGCGCTCTCGCCGCGCTGAGGGGACCGGGGCCGCTACTCCGGCGTGGGCGCCGGGGCGAGCACCCGGACCCAGCGCACCACCCGGCCGCGCAGCCCCTCGTAGAGGCTGGCCAGCCCCACGTACCCGAACCCGACCTGGAAGAGGACCAGGAAGGGGAGCGAGTAGTAGACGCCGCGGCCGATCAGGTAGACCACGCCGTAGGTCATGTACCCCGCCAGCGCCAGCTCCACCACCGGCTGGAACGTCACCGCCGCCTTGTAGCGCTTCCTCGCCACCGACTCGCCCGCCCCGCGCACCCCGTGCTTGGGGGTGCGGGTGAAGGCGGTCTCGTAACCCATCAGCGCCTCGACCACCGCCCGGGCCTGGTTCACGGAGAGCCCGATCCCGAGCGCCATCACCAGGGGCAGGTACTTGAGCTGCTCCCAGAGGCTGCGCCCCTGCTCCCGCTGGCTGGCGGCGTAGAAGGCCACCACGCTGAAGGTGGCGGCGGCGAAGAACGGGATGTCGAGGAACAGCACCTCGTACCAGCCGTGCGAGACCCGCACCACCACGGTCACCGGCAGCAGGATGGCGAGCGGGATCATCAGCAGGTAGGCGAAGTTGGCGGTGAGGTGCATCACCGCCTCGCGCTTCACCTCGCGGGGGAGGTCGGCGCCGCGCATCCGGGGGAGGAGCTTCAGGGCGGTCTGGACCGAGCCCTTCGCCCAGCGGTGCTGCTGGCTCTTGAACGCGTTCATCTCCACCGGCAGCTCGGCCGGGGCGACGAGCTGGGGCACGTAGACGAAGCGCCAGCCCTTCAGCTGGGCGCGGTAGGAGAGATCGAGGTCCTCGGTGAGGGTGTCGTGCTGCCACCCGCCGCCGTCGGCGATCGCCTGGCGGCGCCAGATGCCGGCGGTGCCGTTGAAGTTGAAGAAGAGGCCGGAGCGGTTGCGGGCGGTGTGCTCGATGACGAAGTGGCCGTCGAGCATGACCGCCTGCGCCTCGGTGAGGGCCGAGTAGCCGCGGTTCAGGTGGCCCCAGCGGGCCTGGACCATCCCCACCCCGGGGTCGGTGAAGTAGTCGATGGTGCGCCGGAGAAAGTCGGGCTCGGGGATGAAGTCGGCGTCGAAGACCGCCACGAACTCGCCGCGGGCGTGGGCCAGCCCGTTCTCCAGGGCCCCCGCCTTGAAGCCGGACCGGTCGGTGCGGTGCAGGTAGACGATGTCGAGGCCGGCGGCCCTGTGGCGCTCCACGCAGGCGCGGGCGATCCCCTGGGTCTCGTCGGTCGAGTCGTCGAGGACCTGGACCTCGAGCAGGTCGCGCGGGTAGTCGATCTTCGCCACCGCGCCGATGAGCCGCTCGGTGACGTACAGCTCGTTGAAGATGGGGAGCTGGATGGTGACCCGCGGCAGCCGATCGAAGCGCGCCTTCGGGGTGGGCAGGCGGTACTTGTGCCGGTAGTACAGGTAGGCCATCGCGTAGCGGTGGGACCCGTACACGGACAGGGCGCAGAGGAGCAGGGCGTAGCCGACGACGACCGCGAGCTCGAGAGGAGTCATCTTTTCCGTTGTCTGCGCCGGTTGGGCGCCTCCGGGGCCAGCCGGATCGCAAGGGGCGGGCCAGGGGCGCGCCTTCGGTGAACCCGTGGAAATCTCGCGGACTATAGCCGCCCGGACCGGGATGTCAATCTACGGAAGAGTGCGACCTCGCTAGGGAAACCGTGCAGGCTCGGAGCGCGCCGGAACGTCCGGGGCCGGCTGCGGCGGCGGGCCGCGTGCCCGCAGACCGGGCAGGCCCCGCCCCGACCGCGACACCTCTGCCAGGGTAGCCTCGGAAGCCGGGCGAGGACGCCCGGCTCACTCGCCCTTGGCCACCCCCCGGCCGCGGGGGCCGGCCGCCGCGTTCATGATGGCCACCGCGCGCAGGTAGTCGACGGCCGTCCGGAGCTGGAAGTCCTCGGTCGGGGGCGGGACCGAGGCGGCCGGACCGGCCTCGTTCCGGAGGTGCCGCTTCAGGTCCTTCTCGGTGAGCTGGCCCTCCTCCGCCCTGGCGGAGGGCCCCGTCTCCGGCACCAGCACGTCCGGGGTGATCCCGAGCTCCTGGATGGAGCGGTGCTTGGGGGTGTAGTAGCGCGCCACCGTGAGCTTCAAGCCCGAGCCGTCCTCGAGCTCGATGATGGTCTGGACCGAGCCCTTCCCGAAGGTCTGGGTCCCGAGGATCACCGCCCGCCCGTTGTCCTGGAGGGCGCCGGCCACGATCTCGCTCGCGCTGGCCGTGCCGCGGTTCACCAGGACGATCATCGGGTAGCCGGGCTCGGTGTCGCGCTCCCTGGCGCGCTCCACCTCCACGTTCCGCTTCCCGCGCCCCTCGGTGGTGACGATGATCCCGCTCGCCAGGAACGCGTCCGACACCTTGACCGCCTGGTCGAGGAGGCCGCCCGGGTTGTTCCGGAGGTCGAGGACCAGCCCGCCGATCTCGCCATGCAGGGCCGCCCTCCCCTCGGCCAGCGCCCGCTGCAGGCCGCGCTCGGTCCGCTCCTGGAACGACTTCACCCGGACGTAGAGGAAGCGGCGGTCCGCGTCGAGCACCCGCTGCTCCACGCTCTGGGTCCGCACCCGGTCCCGCACCAGGGTGAGCCGCTGCGGGGCGCCGAACCCCTCGCGCATGATCTCCAGCACCGCCTGGGTGCCGGCCGGCCCCTTCATCCGCCGCAGGGCCTCGGAGAGCGTCATCTCCCGGGTGGGAGCGCCGTCGATGGAGAGGACCTTGTCCCCGGGCCGGATGCCGGCGCGCTCCCCGGGCGAGTCCGCCAGGGGGGAGACCACCGTCAGGACGCCGTCCACCAGGGTGAGCTCCAGGCCCAGCCCCTCGAACTCGCCCATGGTCTCGTCCCGCATCTGCTTGTAGACGTCGGGGCGCATGAAGACCGAGTGCGGATCGAGGCGGGACATCATCCCGTCGATCGCGCCGTAGACGAGGTCCTTCTCGTCGACCTCCTCGACGTAGCTGTTCTCCACCTGGGAGAGGACGTCGGCGAACACGTCCAGCGGCCGGTAGGGCTGGGCGGTCCCACGCCGGGCCGCCAGGGCGCGGTGGTCGATCACCAGCCCGGCGAGGAAGGCCACGAGGAGGGCGGCGACGAGGGCCAGGCGGCGGGTCATCGAGGGCATTGTAGCGCGCCGCCGTCAGGGCGCGAGCCATGGACGGGGATCGACCGGCCGTCCCTTCTCGCGGATCTCGAAGTAGAGGTAGGGCCCCTTGAGCGACCCCGAGTCGCCCACCGTCCCGAGCACCGAGCCGGCCTCGACCTCCTCGCCCATCGCGGTCTGCATCGAGGCCAGGTGCGCGACCAGGGTGTGGAAGCCGTCGCCGTGGTCGACGATGACGATGTTGCCGTACCCCTTGAACCAGCCGGAGTGGACCACGCGGCCGGGGGCGACCGCCCGCACCGGGGCGCCGGCCGGGGCGGCGATGTCGATCCCGTTCTGGATGGTGACGGTGTTGAACTTCGGGTTCACCACCCGGCCGAACCCGACCGTGACCGGGCCGCGGGCCGGGAGGGGCAAGTGGCCGCGGTGGAGCAGGAAGCCGCCTGGCCCCCCGCCGGTCCTCGGCGGCGGCAGGGTGGAGACGAACTCGGCCAGCCGCGTGGCCTGGACGTCGGCCTCCGCCGCGGCCCGCTCGTGGAAGCCGCGCGCGCTCCGCAGCGCGGCCAGGAGCGTCTCCCGCTCCTCGCGGCGGGCCCGGGCCTGGGCGCGCCGCTCGCTCGCCTCCTCCGCCAGGG
>DATKAL010000032.1:0-5862 GCA_035498135.1 Anaeromyxobacter sp. | reverse complement strand
CGCGCGTTCCCCCGAGCGGAGCCCGAAACGCGAGGCCGTGCCGGACGAGCGCGACGAGACGCTGATGGTCCGGTTCCAGGCCGGCGACGTCCGGGCCTTCGAGGAGCTCGTGCGCCGCCACCGGACCCCGCTCTTCTCCTTCCTCCTCCGGCTCACCGGCGACCGGGGTCGGGCGGAGGACCTCTGCCAGGAGGCCTTCCTCAAGGTGGTGAAGGCCTCGGAGGCCTGGGAGGAGCGCGCCCGGTTCCAGACCTGGCTCTACGCCATCGCCCGCAACCTGGCGGTGGACGAGGCGCGGCGACGGGCCTTCCGCCGGACCGAGCCGCTGCCCGGGGAGGGGCGCGCCGAGGCGCCCTCCGCCGATCCGTCGCCGGATCGGGCCGCCGAGGGGGCGCTGCTCCGGCCCAAGCTCGAGGCGGCGCTGGCGGCCCTCCCCCCGGAGCAGCGGGAGGTCTTCCTCCTGCGCGAGCAGGCCGGCCTCCGCTTCGCGGAGATCGCCGAGGTGACCTCCACCCCGGAGAACACGGTGAAGAGCCGGATGCGCTACGCGCTCGAGGCGCTGCGCGCCGAGCTCGAGGCCCGCGGCGTCGGGCCCAGTGACGCCGACCCCTCGAGGAGCGCGGCCCGATGAACCACGACGCCTTCCAGGACCGGCTCCTCGATCTCGCCTACGGCGAGCTCTCGCCCCGGGAGACGCGCGAGGTGGAAGCCCACGCCGAGACCTGCCCGGGCTGCCGCGCCGCCCTGGCCCGGATCCGGGGGACGCGGCGGCTCGCCTCCGCGCTGCCTCTCGAGCCCGCCCCCGAGCGCGGCGAGGCGATCCTGGTGGCCGCGGCGCGCGAGGCGATCCGCGCCCGGGCGCGCCCGCGCCGGACGCTCCCCCCGTGGCTCTGGGCCGGCTCCCTGGCGACGGTGGCGCTCCTCGCCGTGGCCGCGGTCTCCTACCGGATCCTGGCGCTCCGCCCCGGTCCGCTCGCCCCGCCCGAGGCGGAGGTGCTCCTCGGCTCGGGGCGCACGCCCGCGGAGCCCGCCCCCCCGCCCACGTCGGCGCCCGCCGTCGAGCCGACCCCGGCCTCCCCGGCCATCGCGGCGCCCGCGCAGGAGGAGGAGGCGCGGCGCGACCGGGCCAAGGCCCCATCGGCGTCCAGCGCGGCGGGCGCCGCGCCGGCGGAGCGGAAGGCGGTCGCGGAGGAGAAGCCCGAGGCGAAGCCCCTCTCCCAGGCCACGGACGCCTTCGCCGGGGCCCGCGTCGAGGCGCCCGCCCCCCCGCCGCCGTCCGCGGCCCCCGCCGCGCCTCCGCTGGCCAGGCCTGAGGCCGCCCAGGTCGCCGGAGCCGCCGGAGCCGCGCCGGAGCAGAAGAGGGCGCAGGGGCCGGGGCTCATCGGCGTCGCGCCCGAGCCGGCCCGCTCCCGCGCCCTGGCCACCGCGGACACGGCCCGGGTGGAGGATCCGCTCGAGCGCCACCGGCGGCTCCGGGACGCCGGACGGCTCCGGGCCGAGGCGGTGGTCTTCCAGGCCTGCCCCGGGGAGGCGTGGCGGAAGGTGGAGACGGATCCCGAGGGGCGGGTGGTGGCCTACCTCCGCGGTGGCACGCTCGCCGGCAAGCCGTTCGAGGCGGAGCTCTACTACGGCGAGGACGGCGCGCTGGGCGCGGCCCGATTCCGGGCCGGGGAGGGCCCCTGGAGCACGTACCGGCTCCCGGCGGCGCCCGGCGCCGACGTCCCCGCCCCGCTCCGCGGACCCACCCGGGCGGAGGAGGCCACCCTGGCCGCCCCTCCGCGCTGCGAATGAAGGATCCCGCGGGGCGTGCCGCGCCGGCCGGCGCGCCCGCGACCGGCTAGACTGGGGCCATGGCGCGGATCCTCTACGGCGTCGCGGGGGAGGGGATGGGCCACGCCATCCGCTCGCGGGTGGTGATCGATCACCTCGCCCGGACGCACGAGGTGCAGGTGGTGGTCTCCGGCCGGGCCCACGACTACCTCAAGGCCCGGGAGCGGGATCGCCTGGGCGTGAACCGGATCTGGGGGCTCTCGATCGTCTACGAGGACAACGAGGTCCGGAACTTCCGGACCGTCCTCCAGAACCTGACCGGCGCCGCCCTGGGGGGCTGGCCTCGGAACGTCCGGACCTACCTCGAGCTCACCGAGGCCTTCCGGCCCGACCTGGTGATCTCCGACTTCGAGAGCTGGAGCCACCTGTTCGCCCGCATGCACCGGCTCCCCTGCCTCTCGGTGGACAACATCCAGATCGTGAACCGCTGCACCCACGCGCCGGAGATCGTCGCCGGCAAGGAGGCCGAGTACCTGGTGGCGAAGGGGGTGGTGAAGGCGAAGCTGCCCGGCTGCCGCCACTACCTGGTGACGACCTTCTTCTACCCGCCGGTGGCCAAGGCCCGCACCAGCCTCCACCCGCCAGTGCTCCGCCCGGAGATCCTCGCCGCCCGCCCGGAGCGGGGCGAGCACCTCCTCGTCTACCAGACCTCCACCTCGAACGAGGCGCTCCCCGGGATCCTCCGGGGGGCGGGGCGCGAGTGCCGGATCTACGGCCTGCGGCGCGGGCTCGCGGCCGACGTCCGCGAGGGGAACCTGGTCCACCGGCCCTTCTCCGAGCGGGGCTTCGTCGAGGACCTCCGCACCGCCCGGGCGGTCGTGTCGGGCGGCTCCTTCACCCTCATGAGCGAGGCGGTCTACCTCCGGAAGCCCATGCTCGCGGCGCCGGTGAGGAAGCAGTTCGAGCAGATCCTGAACGCGCGCTACCTGGCCTCGCTCGGCTACGGCGCCGCGGCCGAGGAGCTCACCGCCGGCGGGCTCTCGGCCTTCCTCGAGCGGCTCCCCGAGCACGAGCACGCCCTCGCCGGCTACGCGCAGGACGGGAACCGGGACCTCCTCGCCCGGCTCGACCGGGAGGTGGAGGCGGCGCTCGCCGGAGGCGGGCCCGGGGAGGATCCGCTCGCGTGAGGCTGCGCCTGATCGCGGTGGGGCGGGACCGCTCCGGCCTCTACGCCCCGGCAGTGGAGGAGTACGCCGGGCGGCTCGCGCGGCAGGCTCGCTTCGAGCTGGTCGAGGTCCCGGAGGCGCGGAAGCACGCGGGGACGCCGCGGGCCCGCGACGAGGAGGGCGAGGCCCTGCTCGCCAAGGTCGGGCCGCGCGACCGGGTGGTGGTGCTCGACGAGCGCGGGGAGGAGCTCGCCAGCGTGGCCTTCGCCGCCCGGGTGGGGCGCTGGATCGAGGGGGCGCAGGACGTGGCGCTCCTCATGGGCGGGTCCGACGGTCTCTCCGACGCGGTGCGGGCCCGGGCGAAGGAGACCCTGGCGCTCTCCCGCCTCACCCTCGCCCACCGGCTGGCGCGGCTGGTGCTGGTGGAGCAGCTCTACCGCGCCATGACCATCCTGCGCGGCGAACCCTACCACAAGTGAACGTCAGTCCGGGCGGGCGTGGGCCGGCCCGCCGAGGGCCAGGATCGCGTCCGGCCGGCCGAGGGCGTCCCGGAGCCGCCGCTCCGCCGCGCGCACGCGGCGCGGGTAGTCGAGCAGCCGGGCCGGCACGCCCTTCCCCGCGCGGAGGTGGGCGAGGAGCCGGTTGGGGCCGGCGTTGTAGGCGACCAGCGCCAGGTCGGGATCGCCGAAGACCCGCACCAGCCGGGCGTAGTAGCGGATCCCGGCCCGGACGTTGGCCACCGGATCGTGCGGCTCCGAGGAGGCGAGCCTGGAGCGGCGCGCCTCGCGGGCGAGCGTGGGACGCCGCAGCTGCATCAGGCCGCGGGCGCCGCGGCTCGACACCGCCAGCGGGTCCCAGCCCGACTCCACCTCGACGATGGCGAGGACGCGCAGCGGGTCGAGGCGGGCCTGCGTCGCCTCCTCCGAGATCGCGCCCGCCACCGGCGCGCAACCCTCGGCCAGTTCCGGCGCCCGGGCGCAGACCGCGGCCGCGAGCCAGGCCGGCGCGTCCCTCGTGGCGGCGGCCCGCTTGAGCGTCCCGGTGAGCCCCGGGGCGGAGGCGGCAGGGTGCTCGAGGTCCCCCGTCCACGCGACGGTGAGGGCGGCGAGCGCGAGCGCGGCGGGCCGGGCGGGGATGGGCATGCCCGCCGGGATAGCGAGCGCCGGGCCAGACACGCACCCTGAGCGAAACCGGGCCCTTGCCCGCCAGCGGCGCGGCGGGGCGGGTCGCCCCCGTCCCCCCGGGTCCGCGCCGCGGCCCCTGGTTCCGGCAGGTTGCGGGGCGAGTCTGCCCCGACCGCGCGGGTCCGGCACGGGATCACCCGCTCATGTGTCAGGCCCCGTCTCTCTCCCCGTGCCAGTGCCCCTCGCGTCCGGACCGGCCGGGGCGCCGCCGGCCAGGCCCCCGCCGGAAGGCCAGGCGCGGCCGAAGGTTGTTGTGGCGACCGGCCCTTTCTCCGACAATCTCCCACCCGTTTTCGAGGTGACCCGTGCCCAAGACGAAGCCCGTCCTCCTCGTCGTGCTCGACGGCTGGGGCCTGCGCGCCGAGCGCGAGGCGAACGCCATCGCCCTGGCGGGCACGCCCAGCATGGACGCGCTGATGCGCGAGTACCCGCACGCCGCCCTGGAGACGAGCGGTCTCTCGGTGGGGCTCCCGGAGGGGCAGATGGGGAACTCCGAGGTGGGCCACACCAACCTCGGGGCTGGCCGGATCGTCTACCAGGACCTGGTCCGCATCAACCGCGCCGTCGAGGACGGCGAGTTCTTCCGCAACGACGCCCTCCTCCTCGCCTGCCGGCGCGCCAAGGAGCACGGCGGGGCGCTCCACCTCATGGGGCTGCTCTCGGACGGCGGGGTGCACAGCCACGTCGATCACCTCCACGCCTGCCTGGAGCTGGCCCGCCGCGAGGGGGTGGGCCGCGTCTTCGTCCACGCCTTCATGGACGGCCGGGACACCCCACCCCGCTCCGGGCTCGGCTACATCGCGGCCTTCGAGAAGCGGCTCCGCGAATCCGGCTCCGGCAAGGTCGCGACGGTCTGCGGCCGGTACTGGGCGATGGACCGGGACAAGCGCTGGGACCGGGTGGGCCAGGCCTGGGCCGCCCTGGTGCGGGGGGAGGGGGCCCGCGCCGCGTCGGGGGCGGCGGCCCTCGAGGCCTCCTACGCCGAGGACGTGACCGACGAGTTCGTCAAGCCGGCGGTGATCGCGGACGGCGAGGGCCGGCCGGTGGGGCCGGTGCGCGACGGGGACGCCGTGCTGTTCTTCAACTTCCGGGCGGACCGGGCCCGGGAGATCACCCGCGCCTTCACCGACCCCGCCTTCAAGGACTTCGAGCGGGTGGCGGTCCCGCGGCTCTCGGCCTACGTCTGCATGACCGAGTACGACAGGACCTTCGGGCTGCCGGTGGCCTTCGCGCCCCAGGACCTGAGCGAGATCTTCCCCGAGATCGTCTCCCGCGCCGGCCTGAAGCAGCTCCGGGCGGCGGAGACCGAGAAGTACGCCCACGTCACCTTCTTCTTCAACGGCGGCCGGGAGACGGTCTACCCGGGGGAGGACCGGATCCTGGTGCCGTCGCCCCGCGACGTGAAGACCTACGACGAGAAGCCGGAGATGAGCGCCCGGGAGGTGACCGACCGGCTGGTGCAGGCGATCGGGACCGGCCAGTACGGCTTCGTGCTGGTCAACTTCGCCAACCCGGACATGGTCGGGCACACCGGGATCCTGGCGGCGGCCGTCAAGGCGGTGAAGGTGGTGGACGAGTGCGTCGGCCGGCTCTGGAAGGCCGCCCAGCAGCAGCGGATGGCGATGCTGGTCACCGCCGACCACGGCAACTGCGAGCTCATGACCGATCCGCAGACCGGCCAGCCGCACACCGCCCACACCCTGAACCCCGTCCCGCTCGTGCTCGCCGACCCCGACCTCCGG
>DATKAL010000031.1:0-3929 GCA_035498135.1 Anaeromyxobacter sp. | reverse complement strand
ACCGCGCCAGGAGGGCGTCGCGGTCCGGGAGGAACACGGGCGCGGACTTCCGCCAGGCCTCGACCGCCGGGCCCGGGCCGTCCCGCTCTGCCCGGCGCACCTCCGCCTCGGACAGGCCGGCCACGCGGAGCACCTCGAGCCCGCCGCCGGAGGGGCCGGGCGCGAGCACGTAGCCGCGCGAGCCGCCCAGCGCGGCCACCCCCGCGCCGAGCGCCACCTCGGCCACCTCGTCTGGCGTGCGGGAGCGCGACAGCGCGGCGGTGGCGCCCTGCAGGAGCGAGAGCCGCGCCGCGACGGCCTCCGCCTCGCGGCGCGCGGCGCGCTCCGCGAGGACGGCCCGGCCCCCCTTGCCTGCTCGCTTCTTCCCCGGCATGAGCGCGTTCCCCCCGGCGACGCGTCAATGGGGTCACGTTAACCCCGTTTGGGTCCATCAACAAGTGGACCGCTTGCCGCCCTGCCCGCCCCCCGGGCGCGGGCGGAAGCCTTCGGGGTTCCCCGGGCTTTCGCCCCGAGCTACCGTGGCGCCATGCCCGCGCCCGGCCGCAGAGCGGGAGCCGCCCTGTACCGCGGACCGGAGCCAAGCCGCTCGCTCGGCCCGGTCCTCGACTTCATGCGCGCCCTCTGGGCGCTCGACCACGCCCTCCAGTCCGCCTCCAAGCGGATGGAGGCGAGGCTGGGCGTGACCGGGCCGCAGCGGCTGGTGATCCGGATCGTCGGCCGCTCGCCCGGGATCTCCGCCGGCGGGCTGGCGGCGGTCCTGCACCTGCACCCGAGCACGCTCACCGGGATCCTGAAGCGCCTCGAGCAGCGCGCCATGGTCGAGCGCCGGCCCGACCCGGCCGACGGGCGACGGGCGCTGCTCCACCTCACGGCGCGCGGGCGGCGGCTGGACGGACGGCGGCGAGGGAGCGTCGAGGCGGCGGTGCGGCGGGTGCTCGGCCGGCTCGGCGCGACGCCCGCCCGGGCGGCGCGCGGGTTCGCCGGGGCGCTGGTGGAGGAGCTGGAGCGCGGCCCCTGACGCGGCCGCGGCCCGAGCGCGCGCCTGGCGGCGGGGCGGCCCGGTTGGTAGATTCTCGCCGGTGCGCGTCCTGCTCTCGAACGACGACGGGGTCCACGCGGCGGGGCTCCGGGCGCTGGCGGCGGCGTTCGGGCAGGAGGACGAGGTCTGGGTGTGCGCGCCGGACCGCGAGCAGTCCGCCTCCTCCCACGCCATCTCGCTCCACCGCCCGCTGCGGCTCCTCGAGGTCGCGCCCCGCTGGTACGCGGTGGACGGGACGCCCACCGACGCGGTGTACATGGGGCTCCACCTGGTGCTGCGCGGGCTCCGGCCGGACGTGGTGGTCTCCGGGGTGAACCACGGGCCCAACCTGGGGAACGACGTCCTCTACTCGGGAACCGTCGCGGCCGCGGTCGAGGCCGCGCTCCTCGGGGTGAGCGCCCTGGCGGTGTCCCTCGCCGCCCCTCCCCCGCACGACTTCGAGCAGGCGGCCCGCTTCGGCGCCGCCCTGGCCAGGCAGGTGGTGGAGCGCCGCCCGCCGGCCCCCCTCCTCCTCAACGTGAACGTCCCCGCCGGCCCGGTGCGCGGCTACCGGTTCGTCCGGCTCGGGCGGCGCACGTATGGCAACGAGGTGGTGGAGAAGACGGATCCGCGCGGGCGGAAGTACTACTGGATCGGCGGCGAGGGGGGAGCGCGGAACGAGGACATCCCCGGTTCGGACTGCAACACCGTGCTCCAGGAGCGGCTCGCCTCGATCACCCCGCTCCACCTCGACTCGACCCACGGCGCGGTCCTGCAGGAGCTGCGGAGCTTCACCGTCCCCGGCTATCCCAAGGAGCCCGGTCCGTGAGCGGCGCCCTTCCCGCCCCCGTTCGCGGCGGACGGCGGCGCGACGGCGAGCGGCAAAGGTGATCGCGGTCCGCGCGCTGCCGCTCCGCCGGCCGGCGGTCCTCGCCGCGCTCGCCGCCGCCTGCCTGGGCTGCCCTGCGGCGCGCCCCTCGGTCCGGCCGCCGCCCATCCCCCTCGACGTCCCCGCCGGCCACGACGAGCCGGCGCTGCCGGGCGTGGTCCACGTCGTCCGCCGCGGGGAGACGCTCTACCGGATCGCGCGGGCCTACGGGATCGACCCGGCCGATCTGATGGAGACCAACGGGATCTCCGACCCGCGCGCCCTGGCGGTGGGCACCGAGCTCTTCGTCCCCGGCGCCGAGGCGCCGGTGGAGGTGCCGGCCGCGCCCGCCGAGCCGGCGAGGCCGCCGGGAGCCGGGGCACCCGGCGGCGATCCCGCCCCGGCCACGCCCGCCGCGGCCGCGCCGCCCGAGCACCCCTCGCCCGGGCGCGCCCCGCCGCCCCCGCCCCGGCCGGCGAGCGCGGCGCCCGGCGGCGCCGCGGAGCGACTCCTCGCCTGGCCGCTCCACGGCGTCCTCTACGGCCGCTTCGGCGTCCGGGCCGGGCAGCGCCACGACGGCATCGACATCGCCGCCCCCGAGGGGACGGCGGTGGGGGCGGCCGCGGACGGGAGCGTCCTCTACGTCGGCGAGCAGCCCGGCTACGGCCAGGTGGTGATCCTCAAGCACGACTCCGGGCTGGTCACCGTCTACGCCCACAACTCGGCGGTGCTCGTCCGGGAGGGGGCGCGGGTGGCTCGCGGCCAGCCCATCGCCCGGGTCGGCCAGAGCGGGCGGACCAGCGGGCCCCACCTCCACTTCGAGGTCCGGGAGGGGACGCGGCCGCGGAACCCGCTCCTCTTCCTCCCCTGACCGGCCGGAGGCCCGGCGCGGGCCGGAGCCGTGGTACGCTCGCGCGCCATGCTCGACGCCGTCCGCGCCAGGATCCGCGATGTCCCCGACTTCCCGCAGAAGGGGATCGTCTTCAAGGACATCACCCCCGTCCTCGCCGACGGCGCCCTCTTCCGGCAGGTGATCGACGCCATGGCGGAGCGCTGGCGGGGCGAGCGGATCTCCAAGGTGATCGGGATCGAGTCGCGCGGGTTCATCTTCGCCGCCCCCATCGCCTACTCCCTGGGGGCCGGCTTCACCATCGTGCGCAAGCCCGGGAAGCTCCCCTGGAAGACGATCCGGGAGGTCTACGCCCTCGAGTACGGGGAGAACGTCCTCGAGCTGCACGTGGACGCGGTCGGGCCGGGGGAGCGGGTCCTGGTGGTGGACGACGTCCTGGCGACCGGTGGCACCGCGGACGCGGTCGGGCGGCTGGTGGCGCGGCAGGGGGCGGAGCTGGTCGCCTACGCCTTCCTGGCGGAGCTCACCTTCCTCCACGGCGCCCGCCGCCTCGGGCCGGACAAGGTCCACCCGCTGATCCGCTTCTGACCCGGCGCCCCGCCCGCGCGACGGCGGCGCGGGGCGGCCGCGCTTAGGATCCCCGGGTGCCGGCCGACGGACCCTCCACCCTCAAGTTCCTGGGCACGGCCGGGGCGCGGTTCGCGGTCTCGACCCAGCTCCGGCACTCGGGCGGCCTGGTCTGGACGCTCCCCGGTCAGACGATCTGGGTCGACCCCGGGCCCGGCGCCCTGGTGCGCGCCCTCTCCGCCCGGCCCAAGGTCGATCCCGCCCACGTCGACGCGCTGGTCGTCACCCACCGCCACCTCGATCACGTGGGGGACGCCACCGCGGTGGTGGAGGCCATGACCAAGGGCGGCTTCTCCCCGCGCGGCACCCTCCTCGCCCCCCGCGACGCGCTGGAGGTGGAGCCGGTGGTGTTCCGCTACGCGCAGCGCTTCGTGGCGCGGCGAGAGGTCCTGACGGAGGGCGCGCGTCACGCGCTCGCCCCGGGGGTGCTCCTCGAGACGCCCCTGGCGCACGACCACGGGGTCGAGACCTACGGCTACCGGCTCGCCGCCGGCGGCTTCACCGCCGGCCACGTGATCGACACGTTCTGGATGGACGCGCTGGTGGACGCCTACGCCGGGGTCGAC
>DATKAL010000030.1:0-5542 GCA_035498135.1 Anaeromyxobacter sp. | reverse complement strand
GCGCGGAGGTCCCGCGCCGCCGCCTCCCAGCGCTTGCCCGTCACGTGGATGACCGCGCGAGCCATCAAGGGCGCCACGTCGCCGGGGCGCAGCGCGACGGCCTTGTCGGCGTCCGCCAGGGCGCCCGCGGGGTCGTCCCTCCGCCGGGCCTGGGCGCGCCTCACGAGGAAGCGGACATCCAGCGAGGCGGCGCAGGCCCGGTCGATCGCCGCGAGGGCCTCGACGTGCCGCCCTGCCTGGGAGAGCTGGTCGGCGCGGGCGATCTCCACCGTTCCGAGCATCGCCCCGCGGCGTGGATCGCCCCGGGGGAGCGCGTGCTCCGCGAACTCGCTCATCTGGCCGAGGCTCCCGCCCCATTGCGGCTGCAGCGCCCACAAGGCGACGAGCCTGGGGTCGAGGCAGGAAGGGCAGGCCGCAAGGGAGCGCTGGAGGAGCGCGGCGAAGAGCGGGTCGTCCCCACCGACCTTGGCGACCATCATGCCGGAGACCATCGCGGCCACCAGCCCGGGGCGCAGGGCCGCGGCCCGCGAGAGATCGGCCTGCGCCAGGCGAAAGGCCTCCCGCATCGCTTCGAAGTCCGCGTCCGGTGTGTCCTTGGCGAGGCGGTGTCCACGGCGCACCCAGCCGACCTCGAGCCAGTGCGTACCGCGGGCGAGCCAGGGCGCGAAGGACTCGGGCGCGGCGGCCACCCAAGCGTCGAGGAGCGGCACGAGGTCGGGCTCCGCCGTCCCCAGGGCCTGCGCCGCATCGGCCGGCCAGGGCTCGCGCCGGGGGTCGGCCTCGAAGGCCGCCTGGAGCTCCTCCACCGCGCGGGTCAGCTCCGCATGCCGGCGGTGCCAGAGCAAGCTGCGGAGCGCGGGGCGATCCACCCATCGACGCGGCAGCCCGTCTGGGCCCAGGCCGCCGTCGCCGAGGAGGGGCAGGCCGGAGGGCAGAGGCGCGGGGGCGAGGCGCGCCACGGCTTCCTCGCGCCGCGCCCGCTCGTAGTCTGCCTTCTCGCTGGCGAGCATGAGCAGGGCGGCGAGCAGGGCGAGCGGCATGGGAACCTCAGCGGCACGGGCCGGGCGTGCGGGGGAGCTCGACGGTGATCGTCTGGTCGGCGCCCTCGGGGAGATCGATCACCTTGAGGGCGCAGCGCGGCGGTGTCGACTGGTCGTAGGCCAGGACCGTGTACCGGTCCGGCGGCAGGTTCTTCACGCCGTCGAACCCATCCGCGTAGTGCGGCGGCGCCCCGGCCAGCAAGGGCCCGAGCTCGAGTCCGGCGGGGACCTCTCCCGGGATGACGACCAGCCAGGCCGTCTGCCCCCGGCGATCGGGCGGCGCCAAGGCCAGCTGCAGGCGCGAGGGCTCTCGGGGGATCCGGTATCGCAGGGCCACGGTGCTCCCTGCGCCGACGTTCACCTGCATCTGGGAGACCTTCGGGGTGCCCTCGCCCGGTGGATGCAGGAGCGCGAAGACCTTCAGCCCGGGAGCCAGGCCCGTGAAGACGCAGCTCCCGGCGGCGTCGGTCACGCAAGGTGCCAAGACGAGAGTGTCGACCTCGGCTCCGGCGACGGGGCGTCCCTCGGCGTTCTCCACCCGCACCACCACGGTTGCCCCGGGCGAGAGCCGGACCTCGAACTCGTCCCGGGAGGCGGGCAGCCGCAGGTCTTCGGTCTGGAGGCCGAGGTGGCTGATCGAGAGCAGGATGTCCCCGGACGAGACCTGAGGCAGGTCGAGCCTGCCGGAGTCATCGGACGTCGCGAGCGCATCGGTCCCCCATCCCGCCACGCCCAGCCGGGCGACGGCGCCGGCGACCGGGTGACCGGCGGAGTCCACCACCCGGCCACGGACGGAGCGCCCGGGGGTGAGGACCACGTTGCCGAGGATGAACTCCTCGCCGGCGGGGAGGTCGAAGCGGAGCATGGTCGAGGCGAGGCCAGGCGCGGAGATGATCACCGGCAGCCCCTTCCAGGCCATCTTGACGGGGATCTCGAAGGAGCCGTCCTCGGAGCGCACCGTGAGGCCAGGGAAGCCCTTCGACTCCACGTGGAACTCCCGGATCGGAGTCGCGGCGCGGTGGTCGTCGCCTCGGAACACCCGGCCGCTGATCCACTGGCCGCGGACCACCGGGACCAGGATCGGGGACATGTCGGTTCGCACCGGGAGGCCCGCCGTCCCGCCCACCTCGCACCGGACCGAACGGCCCTTGACCGTCAGCCGGTACGCTCCCGGGCGCAGGCCGGCCAGCCGGAAGGTCCCATCCGGGCGCGTGGTGGTGCGCGCGAGGGTGGCGTCGCCGCTCAGCGATCCCTCCTCGTCGGGATCCGGGCGGGCGGTGATCTGGACGTCGGCGACCGGGTGATCCTTGGCGTCGCGCACCAGACCGTCGAGCTCGACCCCCTGGTCCAGGCGGACCCGGACCCTCGCGCCCCGGGGACCGACCTCCAGCGGGACCGCGCGAGCCAGCAGGTCGCTTCCGGCCACGATCGCCACCACCGCGACGCGCCCGGGCGAGGCCTGGACGCTGAAGTGCCCGGCCGCGTCGGTCCTCACCGAGGCGCGCCCCGGGAGCGGGATGCGTCGGACGTCGAGCGCCCCTTTGTACTCCGGGAGCACGGTGATGGCCGCGTCGGCGACCGGTCTGCCACCCGCGTCGACGACCTCGCCCGAGATCACGGCCGGGCCCGCGCCCGGCGCCTGCCAGCCAGCAGCGATCAAGAGCGACGAGACGAGGATCAAGGCGGTCATGTCACCTCCCCGTTCGACGCTACCGGACGTGGAGGGGATCGCCTTGATCTGGGTCCCGGAAGGTCACCCGGCGCCGTCGGGCGCGTCGTGGGCGCGCCGCAGCTCCTCCAGCCGCTCGGCCGCCGCCTCCCACTCCCCGTAGCAGCGGGCCAGCTCCTCCTTGGCCGCGGCCTGTCGCTCGATCCAGGGCTTCGCCCGGGCGAAGTCGTCGTAGAGGGCGGGGTCGGCGAGGGCGGCGGTCGCCTCCCGCTCCTCCACCTCGAGGGCGGCGATCCGCTCCTCGAGCCGCGCGATCTCGTCCCGCACCGGCCGCTCGCGCCGGGAGCGGGCGTTGCGGGCCTCGGCCTCGGCCCGGCGCCGCTCCTTCTCGGAGAGGGGCGTGGCCGGCCCCGCGGCCGGCTCGCTCCCCGGCCCCGGCCCGCCGGCGGCGAGGGCGGCCTCCGCCAGCTGGCGCTGGTGGTAGAGCCAGTCGTCGAGGTTCCCGGGGGAGGCCAGCACCCCGCCGTCCTTCACCTCCCAGATCACGGTCGCCAGCCGGTTGAGGAAGCTCCGGTTGTGCGAGACGAAGAGGAGCGTCCCCTGGAAGGCGGCCAGGGCGTCGATGAGGGCCTCGGAGCTGTCGAGGTCGAGGTGGTTCGTGGGCTCGTCCATCACCAGGAGGTTCGCCGGGACGAGGAGGAGCTTGGCGAGCGCCACCCGGGCCCGCTCCCCGCCGGAGAGGACGCCGACCCGCTTCTCCGCGTCGTCGCCGGAGAAGAGGAAGGACCCGGCCACGCTGCGCACGTAGGCCTCGCCGCGGTCGGGCACCAGGTCCCAGAGCGTCTCGAGGATGGTGCGGTCGGGGTCGAGGGTGCCGGTCCCCGAGGTGCGCATGGCGAGTGGGTGATCCGGGGAGGCCGGCATCATCGGCCCGCCCGCGGGAACGGCCTCGAAGTGATGCTGGGCGTAATACCCTGCGATCACCCCGTGGCCGAGCTTCACCGCGCCGCCGTCCGGCGCGAGCTCGCCCGCCACCAGCTTGAGGAGGGTCGACTTCCCCGCGCCGTTGGGGCCGATCACCCCGACCCGCTCGCCGCGCTGGATCGCCCCGTCGAGCGTCCGGTAGACGACCCTCGTCCCGAAGGCCTTTCGCACCCCCTCGAGCCGGAGCACCTCCCGCCCGGAGCGCGGGGCCTCGGCGAAGTGGAAGCGGAGGGTGGCCCGGTGCTCGAGCGTCTCCACCTCCTCCATCCGCTCGAGCTGCTTCTCCTTCGAGCGGGCCTGGCGCGCCTTGGTGGCCTTGGCCCCGAACCGCTCGATGAACCGCTCCAGCTGGGCGCGCTTCGCCTCCTGGCGCTCTGCCTGGGCGAGGAGCCGCTCCTCCTCCTCGGCCCGCTGGCGCCGGTAGTCGTCGTACGTCCCGGCGTAGCTCCGGAGCCCCTCGGGCTCGAGCGCCAGGACCCGCTCGATCTGCCGGTTCAGGAAGTCGCGGTCGTGGGTGACGAGCAGCAGCGCCTTGCGCGTCGCGCGGAGGAAGGCGTCGAACCAGGTGAGGGTGGGGACGTCGAGGTGGTTGGTGGGCTCGTCGAGGAGGAGGAGGTCCGGGTCCTGGAGGAGGAGCCCGGCCAGCGCCGCCCGCATCTTCCAGCCGCCGGAGAGGGTCCGCGCCGGCCGGTCGAGGTCGCCGGCCTCGAACCCCAGGCCGCCGAGGATCCGCTCGGCGCGGCGCCGGCCGAAGTGCTCCTCGAAGTGATCGAGCTCCTCGTGCAGCTCCGCCAGGGCCTGGGCGAGCTCGAGCTGCTCCGCCGGGCCGGGGGCGCCGGCCAGGGCCGCCCCCGTGGCCGCCAGCCGCTCCTCCAGCGAGGCGCGCCCGGGGACGCTCGCCAGGACCGCCTCCACCAGGGGGAGGTCCGGCAGGGCGGCCACGTCCTGGGGGAGGTAGCCGATCCGGGCCCCCCGCCGCAGGACCAGCTCCCCGGCGTCCTGGGCGACCTGGCCGGCCAGGATCCGGAGCAGGGTGGACTTGCCGGTGCCGTTCGCCCCCACCAGGCCGATCCGGTCGTGGGGGCCGATGGCGAAGCTGGCCCGGTCGAGGAGGACCTTGGGGCCGTAGGCGAGGGAGAGCTGGTTCGCGCCGACGAGGCTCACCGTGCCCGCTTAACCTTTCTTCAAGATCCGGACAAGCCCGGAAGACGGAGGGAGACCATCCTTGCACCGTCGCGCCCGATCCCCGGGCGCCGCGCCGGCCGGGACGGCCGGAGACACGGGAGTCCGCCATGAAGAAGAAGCCCCTCGCCTCGGTCGCCGGCCTCGCCCTCGCGCTCGCCGGCTTCGTCCTCCTCACCGGGTTCCACGGGGGCTGCGGCCACCACCCGCGCACGCCCGCCGAGATCACGGCGGCGGTGAACTCGCACCTCGACGACGCCCTCGACGACCTCGACGCCACCCCGGCCCAGCGCGACCAGATCCACGCCCTGGTGGCCCCGCTCCTCACCCAGGGGCTCCAGCTCCGCGCCGACGGCAAGGCCGCCCACGCCGAGCTCCTCGCCCAGTGGCAGAGCGACACGCCCGACCGGGCCAAGCTGCACGCCCTGGTCGACCAGCGGGCCGACGCCATGCGGGCCTTCGCGCACGCCGCCGTCGACGCGGCGGTGGACGCCCACGGAGTCCTCACCCCTGCCCAGCGCGCCAAGGTGACGAAGAAGATCCAGCGCCACATGGGGGAGTGACGGGAGCCGGCCCGGCCGCGGGAGGCGCTAAGATGCCCGGCGTGACCGCCGCCCCGACCCCCGAGCCGGCGCTCCTCGCCCTGCTGGTGGAGGACGACCTCCGC
>DATKAL010000029.1:0-4889 GCA_035498135.1 Anaeromyxobacter sp. | reverse complement strand
CGGGCGCGCCGCTGGAGGGCGTCCGCGCCACCGGCAAGGACCGCTACGACATCGACCGCTCGGTGATCGACTCGACGCTCAACAACCTGAACAACATCGCCACGCAGGCGCGCATCGTGCCCTCGTTCAAGAACGGCGTGGCCAACGGCTTCAAGCTCTTCTCCATCCAGCCGGGCTCGCTCTACGCCTCCATCGGCATCGAGAACGGGGACGTGATCCAGCGGATCAACGGCTACGAGATCAACTCCCCGGAGAAGGCGCTCGAGCTCTACCAGAAGCTGCGGGAGTCCGGGCACGTCTCGATCGAGCTCGATCGGCAGGGCCAGACGGTCAAGAAGGAATACAACATCACCGGCCCCTGACGGGCGCCGAAGGCCACGCATGCGCAAGCTCCTCGCTCCGACGCTCCTTCTCCCCGTCCTGGCGCTGGCCCAGGTCCCGCCACCGGGCGTGGCCGTCCCACCGCCGCCCCCGCTCCCCACCGCGCCCGCGCCAGGGGCCGCCGGCGCCCCGACCGACGGGACCGCGACCGCCCCGGTGCGGCGCGTGCGCCGCCCCGTCCCGGGCACGCCACCGCCCGGCGCGCCGGTCCCGGTGGCCGCGCCCCCGCCCGCCGCCCCCCGGCCGGCCACCCCGGCCGCGCCGCCCGGCGCGAAGCCGGCCACCCCGGCGGCCGAGACCCTCCGCCCCGCCGACGCGAAGTGCGTCCCGCTCCAGGGGCGCTTCATGCTCTCGTTCAACAAGGCGGACATCGTCGACGTCCTCGAGCAGGCGAGCCGCTGGACCTGCCGGAACTTCGTCTACACGGACGACGTCGCCCGCGGGAAGATCACCCTCCTCTCCAAGACCCCGGTCACCGCGGACGAGGCCTACGCGGCCTTCCTCGCCGCCCTGAACTCGAACAACATCGCGGTCTACCCCACCGGCCGGTACTACAAGCTGATCCGGACCGCGGACGCGAAGAAGAACCCCATCCCCACCTTCACCGACGCGGAGAGCGGGACGCCGTCGAACGAGCAGCCCATCACCAGGGTGATCCGGCTGCAGTACGCCGACCCCGACCAGCTCCGCGGGGTGATGGGCAACTTCCTCTCCCCGCAGGGCGCGGACATCCAGGCGATCGCGCCCGACATGCTGATCATCACCGACATCGGGCTCAACCTGCGCCGCGTCGAGCGGCTGATCGAGACCATCGACCGGCCGGGGGCGGGCGACCTGGTGCGCATCATCCAGATCCGCTACGCCTCGGCCAAGGACATCGCCGACAAGATCAACCAGATCTTCCAGGCACAGGGCGGCACCCCCGGCAAGCCGGGCGGGCGGCGCACGCTCCTCTCCACGCCGCGGGCCGGGCCCGTGGGCGCCCCCGGCGCGCCCGCCATCCCCGGGGCGCCCGCGCCCGCCGCCCCCACCGCCACCGCCGCCCCGGTCGAGGTCAACGTCTACAAGGTCCTGCCCGACGACCGGACCAACAAGCTCATCGTCATCGCCGACGAGAAGAGCTTCCAGCGGATCCAGGAGCTGATCGAGCAGCTCGACGTGCCCACCAGCGCCGAGGGCGGCGTCCACGTGGTCTTCCTCCGCAACGCCAACGCCGAGGAGCTCGCCACCACCCTCTCCAACCTGGCCTCCGGCCAGGCGAGGAAGGCGGGCACCACCGGCGCCCGGCCGGGCGCGCCCGCCGGGCCGCTCGGGATGGTGCAGCCGGCCGGCCCCACCCCGGCCGCCGCCCAGGGGACGGACACCGCCGAGCTCTTCAGCGGCGAGGTGAAGATCACCGCCGACAAGCAGCAGAACGCCCTCCTCGTCCAGGCGAGCGGAGCCGACTTCGCCGCCATGCAGCGGCTCATCGACAAGCTCGACCGGCCGCGCCGCCAGGTCTTCGTCGAGGCGGTGATCATGGAGGTGAACCTGAGAAACGAGCTCACCTTCGGGGTGGCGGCCCACGGGGTGGTCGACTTCAGCGTGAACGGGAAGACCGGCCAGCTCCCCATCGTCTCCGCCCCCACCTCCTTCAACTCCGTCCAGCTGGCGAGCGCCCAGGGGATCGCGAGCGCCCTCTCGCTGGGCGGCTTCCTCACCGGGCTCTCCAGCCCGACCACCGTCGACATCTCCGGCTTCTCCATCCCCTCCCTGGGCGTCCTCATCCAGGCGCTCCAGTCCGACTCGGACGTCAACGTCCTCTCCACCCCGCACATCCTGGCCACCGACAACGAGGACTCCGAGATCACCGTCGGCCAGAACGTCCCCTTCCAGGCGGGGTACGCGCCCTCGGGCCTCCAGAACCTGCTCACCTCCGGCACCACCACCGGCGCCGCCACCGCCGCGGGGACCGCGGCGGCGGTGGGCGGGATCTCCTCCCTCTACGCCCCCATCCAGCGGCAGAACGTGGAGCTCCGCCTCAAGATCAAGCCCCAGATCAACGAGGGCGGCTCGGTCCGGCTCACCATCGACGAGCAGACCGAGGAGATCGTGAGCAGCGACCCGCAGCTCGGCCCGACCACCGCCAAGCGGTCGGTGAAGACCCAGATCGTGGCCAAGGACCAGAGCACCATCGTCCTCGGCGGGCTGATCCAGGACCGGGCGGTGCGCAGCGTCCGCAAGGTGCCGTTCCTCGGCAGCCTCCCGGTGATCGGCTGGCTCTTCCGCTCCACCGACACCATCAAGCAGAAGTCGAACCTCCTGCTCTTCCTCACCCCCCACATCATCCGCGACGAGGCCGACTACCGGCGGCTCTACGAGAAGAAGCGGAAGGAGCAGCAGGAGTTCATCGAGCAGTTCTACGGACGCCAGCCCGCCTACGACGTGGACGTCGACTTCTCCCGCAAGACCGGCCCGACCACCAAGCTGCACTCGGCGGTGATGGAGGAGACCTCCAAGCTCGAGAACGGCGGCCCCGGCCTGCCGGGCGAGCGCGTCACCGCCCCGCCGGGCGGCCGCGGCGCCGCCGTCCCTCCCCCGCCCGCCGCCTACCCGGCGCCCGCGCCGGCCACCCCCGCTCCCCGCCCGGCCCCGCCGCCTCCCGCGCAGGAGGAGGGCACGCCGGTGGACCGGCTCGACGTCCAGCCCGAGGTGCCCGCCCCCGGCCCGACCCCGGCGCCGCCCGCCGGCGGCGAGACCACGCCCACCCCGCCGCCGGGGCAGTGAGGGACCCAAGCCCACGGGATCGCCATGCCGAACGAGGCCCAGACCGAGATCCTCCCCCTCGCCCCCGGGGCCGCCCCGGAGCCGGCGGCCGCGCCCGAGCGGACCGCGCTCGTGGCCCACGCGCCCGCCTGGCTCTGCGGCCGGCCGCTGGGCGAGATCCTGGTCGAGACCGCCCGCCTCCCGCCGGCGCGGATCGAGGAGGCCCTCGCCCTCCAGCGGGGCGAGCTGGCCGGGGTCCGGCTGGGGGAGATCCTGGTCCGGCAGAGGGCCGCCACCGAGGCGGAGGTCCTCCGCGCCCTGGCCATCCAGCTGGACCTCCCCTTCCTCGAGGCGATCGATCCGGAGGCGATCCCGCCCGAGCTGGCGCAGCGCGTGCCCATCCACTTCGCCAAGCAGGCCCGGGTCCTGCCCCTCGGCCTGGCGGGCGACGCGGTGCGGGTGGCGGTGGCCGACCCGCTCGACACCGCCGCCCAGGACTCGCTGGCGATGCTGCTCGGCGCGCCGCTCGCCCCGGAGGTGGCCGCCCCGCAGACCGTGGTCGATGCCATCAACGAGGTCTACGACCGGGCGGCGGACGAGCACGACAAGCTGATGGAGGACCTCGAGACCGAGGACCTCGAGAGCGTCGCCCACGAGCTGGAGGAGCCCACCGACCTCCTCGACGCCGACGACGAGGCCCCCATCATCCGGCTCGTCAACTCGCTCATGTTCCGGGCGGTGAAGGAGCGGGCGAGCGACATCCACATCAACCCGGAGGAGAAGGACATCTCCGTCCGCTACCGGATCGACGGCGTGCTGCGGGAGGTGATCCACCCTCCGAAGCGCTTCCAGGCCTCGATCGCCAGCCGCATCAAGATCATGGGCGGCCTCAACATCGCCGAGAAGCGGCTCCCCCAGGACGGCCGCATCCGGATCAAGATCGCCGGCAAGGACGTCGACATCCGGCTCTCCACCGTCCCCACCGCCCACGGGGAGCGGATCGTGATGCGGCTCCTCGACAAGTCGAGCGTGGTGCTCGACCTCGAGTCGCTCGGCTTCGAGGACTGGCAGCTCAAGATCATGGACGGGCTCATCACCCGCTCCCACGGGATCGTGCTGGTCACCGGCCCGACCGGCTCGGGCAAGACCACCACGCTCTACGCGGGCCTCGCCAAGATCAACTCGCCCGACCTCAACATCCTCACCATCGAGGATCCGGTCGAGATCCCGCTCAAGGGGATCGGCCAGGTCCAGGTGAATCCCAAGATCGATCTCACCTTCGCGAACGGCCTGCGCTCGTTTTTGCGCCAGGACCCGGACATCATCATGGTCGGCGAGATCCGCGACCTGGAGACGGCCGAGATCGCCATCCAGGCCTCCCTCACCGGGCACCTGGTCCTCTCCACCGTCCACACCAACGACGCGGCCGGGGCCATCACCCGCCTGGTGGACATGGGGGTCCAGCCCTTCCTGGTGGCCTCCTCCTTGGTGGGGGTCCTGGCCCAGCGGCTCGTGCGCGTGCTCTGCCCCGCGTGCCGGCAGGCCTACGTCCCGACCGCGGAGGAGCGGCAACAGGCCGGCCTCAGCGACGCCATCCTCCGAAAGGCCGGCAACCCCCCCCACCTCTACCGCGCCCAAGGCTGCCCCGCCTGCCAGGGCACCGGCTACCAGGGCCGCACCGGCATCTACGAACTCATGCTGGTCGACGACGACGTGCGGCCGCTCATCTTGAAGTCGGTCGACGCCACCACCATCAAGCGCGC
>DATKAL010000028.1:0-8421 GCA_035498135.1 Anaeromyxobacter sp. | reverse complement strand
CCGAGCACCCGCTCTCGCGCGGCATGCTCTGCCCGCGCGGCGCGGGCGGCACCGGGCTCCTCTACGACCCGGACCGGCTCACGAAGCCGCTCGTGCGCCGCCAGAAGCGCGGCGACGACGTCTTCGAGGCGGTCTCCTGGGACGCGGCCCTGAACGAGGTCGGGGAGAAGCTCCTCGCGGTGAAGGCCCGGCACGGGGCCGAGGCGCTGGCCCTCTTCACCCACGGCTCGGGCGGCACCTGGTTCAAGCACTTCATGAAGGCCTGGGGCTCGCCCAACGTGGGCGCCCCCTCCTACGCGCAGTGCCGCGGCCCGCGCGAGGCCGGCTTCCTCCTCACCTTCGGCACGCCCCTCGGCTCGCCGGAGCCCATCGACCTCGCCAACGCCCGGGTGATCACCCTCATCGGCAGCCACCTGGGCGAGAACATGCACAACACCCAGGTGCAGGAGCTGGCCGAGGCGATCGGCAAGGGCGCCGAGCTGGTGGTGGTGGACCCGCGCTTCTCGGTGGCCGCCAGCAAGGCGCGCCACTGGCTCCCCATCCGGCCCGGCACCGACATCGCCCTCCTCCTCGCCTGGATGAACGTGATCCTGGAGGAGAAGCGGTACGACGCCGAGTACCTGGCCGCGCACGCCGTCGGCCTCGAGGAGCTCAAGGCCCACGTGGCCGACCGGACGCCGGAGTGGGCCTACGTCCACACCGGGATCCGCCCGGAGAAGATCCGGGAGACCGCGCGCTTCATCGCCGCGGCCCGCCCCGCCTCCCTCGTCCACCCCGGCCGCCACACGGTCTGGTACGGCGACGACACGCAGCGCGAGCGGGCCATGGCGATCCTCGCCGCGCTCCTCGGGAGCTGGGGCCGGCGCGGCGGCTATCTCTCCCAGGACAAGATGTCCCTCCCCGCCTACCCGGTGGCCGCGGCGTTCCCACACCCGGAGCGGAAGGAGGCGGACCGCCCCAGGGCGGGCGGCTTCCCCATCGCCTCCGAGGTGATCGCCTCCGGGCTCTGCGACGCCAGCGTCCCGGGGAGCGCGCTCTACGACCTCAAGGCCTGGATCGTCTACGGCTGCAACCTGATGCAGGCCCTCCCCAACCGGAAGCAGACCGTGGCCGCCATCCAGCAGCTCGAGCTGCTCGTGACGGTGGACGTCCTGCCGGCGGAGATCTGCGGCTGGGCGGACGTGGTCCTGCCCGAGGCCACCTACCTCGAGCGCGACGACGACGTCGCCGCCCCCGCCTACAAGCGCCCCTTCCTGGCGCTGCGGCAGGAGGTGGTCCCGCCGGCCGGCGAGTCGAGGCCGGGCTGGTGGATCGCCAAGGCGCTCGGGGAGAAGGTCGGGCTGGGCGCCCACTTCCCCTGGGCGGACGCGCGCAGCTACGTGGACGCCCGCCTCCGCGCCGGCGGCCACGACGTGGAGAAGGCCCGGGCGAGCGGGGTGGTGCTGGGCAAGCCGATCCCCACCTGCGAGGAGGAGGGGCTGCCGGTGCGGATCCCCACCGACTCGGGGAAGATCGAGCTGCGCAGCGAGCAGCTCGCCAAGCTCGGCTTCGACCCCCTCCCGCAGTACTACCCGCCCGACGACGGGCCCCCCGGGCACTTCCGGCTCCTCTCCGGCCGCGCCCCGACCCACACCTTCGGCCGGACCGTCAACAACCGGTTGCTGGCCGAGCCCTATCCGGAGAACGAGGTCTGGGTGAACGCCGACGCGGCCCGGGCCCTGCCCGGCTTCGACGGCCCGCTCAAGAGCGGCGACCGGGTGATGCTGGTGAACCAGGACGGGGCGCGGAGCGGGCCGGTCCGCGCCAAGGTCACCGAGCGGATCCGCGGCGACTGCGTCTTCCTGGTGCACGGCTGGGGCCAGGGCGCGAGGAAGCTCCGCTACGCCTTCGGCCGCGGCGCCTCCGACGCCGAGCTCACCACCCGCTACAAGGTGGACCCGATCATGGGGGGCACCGGGATGAACGTGAACTTCGTGCGGCTCGAGCCGGCCGGGAGGGGCGCATGAAGCGCTACGGGATGGCGGTGGACACGCGCCGCTGCGTGGGCTGCAACGCCTGCGTGATCTCCTGCAAGACCGAGAACGCCCTCCCCGAGGGCGGGTTCCGCGACTGGATCGTCCAGGAGGTGAGCGGGAAGTTCCCCGACCTGGCCATGGAGATCCGCTCCGAGCGGTGCAACCACTGCTCCCGCCCCTCCTGCGTCGACGCCTGCCCGACCGGGGCCTCGCACGTGGCCGAGGGCGGGATCGTGGCGGTGGCCCGGGACAAGTGCACCGGCTGCAAGGCCTGCATCGCCGCCTGCCCGTACGGCGCCCGCTACGTCCACCCGGCCGGCTTCGTGGACAAGTGCACCTTCTGCCTGCACCGGGTGCGCAGGGGCGAGCAGCCCGCCTGCGTCGAGACCTGCCCGACCCGCTCCCTCACCTTCGGCGACCTCTCCGATCCGGAGAGCCCGGTCGCCCAGCTGGTGGCCCGGCGCCGCCACAACGTGCTCCAGCCGGAGCAGGGGAACGAGCCCAACGTCTTCTTCCTCGCCTAGGGAGCCGCCATGCCGCGCGATCCGAACAAGTTCTGGAACCCGCACGTCGCCGGGGTGGCGCTCGGCCTCGTGCTCGCCGCCACCTACCTGGTCATGGGGACCGGGCTCGGCGCCTCGGGCGGCTCCCTGCGGATGGGCGTCGCCGTCCTCTCGCTCTTCGCGCCCGAGCACGTGGCGGCCACGCCGCCGCTCGCCCGGGCGGCGGTGGCCGAGCACCCGAACTGGCTGGTGTACGAGCTCCTCGGGGTGATGCTGGGCGGGCTGGTGGCCGCCTACACCGCCGGGCGGCTCAAGGGGGAGGTCCTCCGCGGCCCGCGGATCTCGGTGGGCGGAAGGCTGGCCCTGGCGCTCGCGGGCGGCGTCCTGATGGGGCTCGCCGCCAAGGTCACCCGCGGCTGCGCCTCCGGCCAGGCGCTCTCGGGCGGCGCCCTGCTCTCGGTGGGCGCCTGGGTGTTCTTCATGGCGTTCTTCGCCGGCGGCTACGGGATGGCCTGGTTCGTGAGGAGGGAGTGGCGATGACCTTCCCCGTCTTCCCCACGCACGAGCTCGGGCTCGTGTTCGCGGTGGTGAGCGGCTTCGGGTTCGGGTTCGTGCTCGAGCGGGCCGGGTTCGGGCGGGCCCAGAAGCTCGTCGGCCAGTTCTACGGCTACGACATGAGCGTCTTCAAGGTGATGTTCACGGCGGTGGTCACCGCCATGCTGGTGGTGGTGGTCGCCTCCGCCGCCGGGCTCACCGACTTCAGGCTCATCGCCGACCACGCCACGAGCGAGACCCTGCTCGTGCCCTTCGCGATCGGCGGGGCGCTGGTCGGCGCCGGCTTCGTCATGTCCGGCTACTGCCCGGGCACCTCCTGGGTGGCGATGGCCTCCGGCAAGCTCGACGGACTCTTCACCGTGGTGGGGACGATCATCGGCGGGGTGCTCTGGTCCGAGGTCGAGTTCCGCCCCGGCTTCTCCACCTTCCACAACGCCACCAACCTGGGGAACTTCTACCTCTGGGAGCTGCTCCACCTCCCGGACCGGGTCGGGCCGGTGGTCCTGGCGGTGGCGGTGGTGGCGATGGCGCTCGGCTGCTTCATCGGGGCGGAGAAGGTCGAGCAGCTCCTCGCCGCCCGCGCCGACCCGCTCGCCCGGGCCATCCCGGGCGGGCGTGCCCGCCGGTTCGTGTTCGCCGGGTTCGCGGCCGCGGGCGTGGCGGGCCTGGTCGGGCTCGCGCTCCCCACGGGCACGAGCGCGAGCGCGCGGCAGGCGGCGGCGATCTCGCCCGCCGACCTGGCGCGGCGCGTCTTCGAGGCGCCCTGGACGGTGCGGGTGCTCGACCTGCGCCCGTCCGCGGAGTGCGCCGCGCGCCGGGTGCCGGGCGCGGAGTGCGTGCCCCAGGCCGACCTGCCCAAGCTCCGCCTGGCCGACGCCAGCCCGGTGCGCGACCTGGTGCTCATGAGCGAGGAGGACCTGCCCGCCGTCCCGCCAGCGGCGGCAGGGTTCCCGGGGCGGCTCTACCTGCTCCGGGGCGGGTGGCGGGGGTGGCAGGGCTACGCCCTCACGCCCCCGCCCCCGCCCTCCCCCGGCGCGGGGCCGGAGGAGCGGGACGCCTGGCGGGTCCAGGCCGGGATCCAGGCGGCGCTCACCGGGATGAAGGCGGCGCCGCCTCCCCCGCCGCCCACGGCCGCGCCCTCCGGCGCGCCGAAGAAGGGCGGGGGCGGCTGCAGCGGCTAGGGAGGGAGGGGACATGAACGAGATCGTGGTGGCGAAGCACCTCGCGCTCGACGGGCCCCCGCCGATCTGGGGCTGGGAGCTCCCGGTGGATCTCTTCCTCGCCCAGACCGCGGCGGGCGTGCTCCTCGTGACCGCGCTCGGCGTCTGGTGGGCGGGCCCGCCGCGCTCCGCGGCCCTGCGCTGGGCCCGGTTCGCGCCGGCGGCCCTGCTGGCGGGCGCTCTCGGGGCGCTCTTCCTGGACCTCGCCTGCAAGCCCCACTTCTGGCGCTTCTTCGCGGTGGTCCGGCCCAGCTCGCCCATGTCGCTCGGCGCCTGGATCCTGCTCCTCTCCTACGTGGTCGGGTTCGTCTGGGCGATGGCCGGCCTCGACGACGCCCAGGCGGCCTTCGTGGCCCGCTTCTGGGACCGGCTCCGGCTGGGCGGGGCGGTGCGGACCACGCGACGGCTGGCGCTGGCCCACGAGCGGAAGGTCCGGGTCGCCGCGCTGGCGTCGGCCGTCGCCCTCGGCGGCTACAGCGGCGTGCTCCTCTCCCTGATGACCGCCCGGCCGCTGTGGAACTCCACCCTGGTGGGCCCCATCCTGCTCGCCTCCGGCGTGGCGACGGGGACCGCCCTGATGCTCCTCTTCCGGGTGGATCCGGCGGAGCAGGCCTGGCTCGAGCGCGTCCTCCTCTGGGCGGTCGGCGTCGAGGCGGCGCTGATCGTCGGCTGCGGGGTCGGGCTCGCCCACGGCGGCTCGGCGGCGCGCGCGGCGGTCGACTGCGTGGCCGTCGGGCGCTTCGCCCCGGCCTTCTGGGCCCTGGTGGTGGCGGCGGGCCTGGCGGTGCCGGTCCTGCTGCAGGTCGAGGCCCGCCGGCTGCGGGTCCGCCCCACCCTGGTCGCCCCGGTTCTCGTCCTCCTGGGTGGCCTCGCGCTGCGCTGGATCCTGATCGTGGCCGGGCAGGCGTAGTCCGCCCCCTCGCCGCTGGAGAGATCGCCGATGAACGAGCTCGACGTCGCCCGCCACAGCACCCTCGTCGACCCGCAGCTCCACGTCTGGGCCTGGGAGGTCCCGATGTACCTCTTCCTGGGAGGCATGGCGGCCGGGGTGATGATCCTGGGCTCGCTCCTCGCCGCCCGGAAGGCCCCCCGCTCGGCGGCCATGCGCTGGCAGGGGTTCGCGCCCGCGCTCCTGGTGACCCTGGGCATGGGGGCGCTCTTCCTCGACCTCTCCCACAAGCTCCACGCCTGGCGGTTCTACGTCGCCTTCCGCTGGACCTCGCCCATGAGCTGGGGCGCCTGGATCCTGGTGCTCGTCTACCCGGTGACGCTCCTCTTCGCGCTCGGCGGGCTCGAGGACGCCGAGGCGGAGCGGGTCGCGGCGCTCGCCGGCCGGGTCGGGCTGGGCGGGCTGGTCCGCCGGGGCCGGGCCCTGGCGCTCGCCCGGGCGGGCTGCCTGCGCCGCGCCAACCTGGTGGTCGGGGTGGGGCTCGGGATCTACACCGGCGTCCTCCTCTCCACCCTCGGTGCGCGGGCGCTCTGGAGCTCGGCCCTGCTCGGCCCGCTCTTCCTGGTCTCGGGTGTCTCGACCGGGGCCGCGCTGCTCCTCCTCTCCCCGATCGGCGTCGAGGAGCGCCACCTCCTCGCGAGGTGGGACCGGATCGCGATCGCGCTCGAGCTGGCGGTGCTGGCGCTCCTGCTCGCCGGGCTCTCGACCTCGGGGGCGGGCGGCCACGCCGCGGCCGAGCTGCTCCTGGGAGGCCCGTACACCGGCCCCTTCTTCGCCCTGGTGGTGGCGGGCGGGCTCCTGATGCCGCTCCTGCTCGGCGCCCTCGAGGAGCGGCTCGGGCTTCCGGCGACCGCGGCCGGCCCCGCCCTGGTGCTCCTCGGCGGGCTGGCGCTCCGGGCCCTCCTCGTGGCGGCCGGGCAGGCGTAGGCTTCGACGGGGGCGGCGCCCGGCGGGCTCGCCTCGCTCGCCTGGGCTCGCCGCCGCTCACGGCGGGGGAGCGACCGGCAGGAGGAGGCGGGCCGTCGTCCCCTCGCCGGGGCGGCTCTCCAGGACGAGCGAGCCTCCCATCCCCTCGGCCAGCGCGCGGGCGACGGAGAGGCCCAGGCCGGCCCCCGCGGTGGGCCCGTCGGGCCGGGTGGTGAAGAAGGGATCGAAGGCCCGCTGGAGGACCTCGGGCGTCATCCCCACCCCGTCGTCCACCACCTCGACGGCGAGCAGGCCGCCCTCGGCCGGGCGCGCCTGGATCTCCACCCGGCCGCGCCGGTCCGCCGGGACGGCCTCGCTCGCGTTGGTGAGCAGCGCGCCGAGGATCTTCTCCAGCGCGTCGCGCCGCCCGCGGACGTGGACGTCGGCCGGGATCCGGCTGGAGACGGAGAGGCGTGCGCCGGCGGCGGCGCGGAGCGCGGCGACCAGGTCCTCGACCACCGGGGCGATGGCGCAGGGGGCCGCGCCCGGCATGTCCCCCGCCAGCCGGCCGGCGTCCACCAGCTTCCGCACGAGCTGGGTGATCCGGGCCATCGCCTCGCGCGCCTCGGCGAGCGCCTGCCGGGCCTCCGCCCCGAGGGGCGCGCCGTTTTCGGCCAGGTAGGTGAGGTTCGCGGTCACCACGGCGGCCGGGTTGTTCACCTGGTGTGCCACCCCGGCGGCGAACTGGCCGAGCGCGGCGAGCTTCTCGGCCTGGTGGAGCGCGTCCCGGGCGCGGGCCAGCTCGGCGGTCCGCTGCTCGACCTCCGACTGGAGCCGCTCCCGGAGCGTCGCCAGGGCGCGGGCGTCGGCGACGAAGCCGTGGGTGTGGCTCCAGGCCAGGGCGCCGATGGGGGCGAGGATGCCGACGTCCAGGAGGTAGGGGAGGCTGGTCACGCCGCTCGCCACCAGGGCGTCGTTGAGGGCCAGGGCCAGGAGGGTGGTCATCGCCAGGGTGTAGGCGCCGGAGTGCGCGACGCCCGCGCGCCAGCCGCGGGCGAAGCGCACCAGGATCCAGGCGGCGGCGAGGAGGCCGCCCACGAAGAGCGCGCCGCCCACCGCGGTGGGCACGGCGTCCAGGTACTGGGCGTTCCAGGGGGCGAAGGCGTGCGACGTGATCTCGCCCCCGTACACCAGGCCGGGCACGAGGCAGAGGCCCGCGGCCCCAGGGAAGGCGAGCCGGAGGAGCCGGCCGCCCGATCCGGGCTCGACCCGCAGGTGGTGGTCGGCGAGGTGGGCCCAGGCCCAGAGCTCGATCATCAGCCCGGCCAGCTGGAAGCGCGAGGCGACCAGGACCGCCGCGGGGGAGAAGCCGGCGCTCGTCACCACGTTGCCGGCGGCGTAGGCCGCCGAGCCGAGGGTGACGACCGCGAACCAGCGCAGCGCCGGCCAGCCGGGCGCCCGCCCCATCCACCAGGACATGATGCCCACCGCGGCGGCGATGCTGGCCGAGCAGATGGCGATGGTGGCGGGGACCAGGCTCATCGAGGAAGGCCCCCGGGGCGCTCGCGAGCGGCACCGGGGGCGGCGCGGCATCCTCCCACTCCCCATCGCCACCGACAATGGGTCGGATCGGCGCGGGGGCGCGGGTTCGGGCCGCCCCAGGGCGCGCGCCCAGGGGTCGCGCGCGCCGTCTCACCCGTTGGGCGCGTACCCGGCACCGGGGCGGCCCGGCGCCGTCCCTAGCTCCCGCGGCGCCTGCGCACCGTGATCGACTCGCCGCCGATCCCCCAGTTGTCGGTCTCGACCTCGTCGATCACCACCACGGTGGTGGCGGGGTTCTTCCCGAGCGTGTCGCGCAGGAGCTCGGTGACCCCGCGGATCAAGGTCGCCTTCTGCTCGGTGGTGGCGCCCTCGCGCGTGATCTTGATGTTCACGTACGGCATGTGTCCTCCTGGCTGCGGGTGGAGAGGGGAGCGCCGGCGCGGCGCGCCGGCAAGGCGAGCAGGGCGCCTCCCAGGGCCACCGCCCCGGCGGCGGCGAGGACCGCGGGCCGGGGGTCGCCGAGCCGCTCGGAGAGCGCGCCGGCGAGGAGCGGCCCGAGGATCTGCCCGACCCCGTAGACGGCGGTCAGGGTCCCGACGATCCGGCCGGGCGACGCCGGCGCCAGGACGGTGGCCGCCGCCAGGGCGAGCGTGGTGATCCCCATGAACGTCCCGCCGAAGAGGGCGGCGCCGGCCAGGGCGGCCGCGGCCGAGCGGGAGAGGGAGGGGAGG
>DATKAL010000027.1:0-8382 GCA_035498135.1 Anaeromyxobacter sp. | reverse complement strand
CGGCGATCCGGCCCAGGGCGAACCAGTCGGCCGGCGCGGGGGGCACGCTCCCCTCCGCCTCCAGGGACCGGGCGAACGCCTCCCGGGCCTCGGCGGGGCGCCCGGCCGCCGCGAGCACGGCCGCGAGGGTGTTGAGGGTCGGGTGCTGCGGGATCCGCTCCCCGGCGGCCGCCGCCCGCGCCCAGTCGACGGCCTCGGGGGCGGGGGGATCGAAGAAGAGCTCGAGCCAGGCGGCGTTGTTCAGCACCCCCGGCCCGGCCTTGCCGGCGTCCACGATCCGCCGGTAGGCGCGCCGCGCCACGGCGAGGTCCCCCATCCCCAGCGCCGCGCTGGCCACCAGCTCGGCGAGCTCGGGGTCCTCGGGCGAGCGCTCCAGCCGCTCCCTCCCCACCCGCTCGAGCTCGGCGCCCCGTCCGAGCTTCCCGAGCGCGAAGAGGCGCAGCCCGAAGGGCTCGCGGGCGTCCGGATCGGCGGCCGCCAGCTCCTCGCCCATCGCCAGGGCCTCCGGGTACCGGTCGGCAGAGAGGTAGGCCCGGGCGAGGGCGTCGCCCAGGGCCCGGCGCGAGGCCGGCTCCTGGCTGCGGCCCCGGGCCGCCGCCAGCATCGAGACGGTGCGCCCCTTCGGGTCGGCGTGGGCGGCCAGCGCGGCCGCCGCCACCCGCAGCGCCGGCCCCTCCGCGCCGGCAGGGGCGAGGGTCGCCAGGAGCCCGGCCACGCTCCAGGGGTCGTCGCGCTTCCCGGGGACCACCCCGGCCGCCCAGTCCAGCCAGCGGCGGGCGCCGGCGACGTCCCCGGCCTCCACCCGGCGGAGCGCCAGCCAGCCGAGGAGCGGCCAGGAGGCGTCGGTGGCCGCGATCCGCAGCTCCCCTCCCTCGCGGACCGCGAACACCACCGGCCCGGCGCGGCCGCCCGCCGAGGCGAAGTCGAGCTGGAGCCGGATCACGCCCCCGGCCGGCTCCTCGCGCACCGTCAGGCCCGAGAGGACGAGGTCGAGCCGCACCTCGTCGGAGAAGCCCTGCCCGCGGAAGGCGCGCCCTGCCGCGGCCAGCGGGGCGAGGCCGGCCTCCATCGCCGTGCGGAGCGAGGGGTCGGGTGCGCCGCGCGCCAGGAAGGGGCGCAGGGCGCGGGCCGGGTCCGGGGCGCGGATCGCCGCCGCCAGCGCGCGCCGGACGAGCGCCTCCCCGGCGTCCCGGGGCGGCGCCAGATCCTCCGAGCGGCGCAGCACCTCGAGCGCCGAGGCGTGGCGCCGCAGATCCTCGGCGTGCGCCTCGGGGGCGCTGGCCGCGGCGGCGGCCGCCAGGGCCGAGGCCGGCTCGTACCGGCGGGCCCGCAGGAGCAGGATCGAGGCGGCCCGGAGCGCTTCGGGGCCCCCCTCGCCGAGCGGCCGCGCCTCCTCCTCGGCGGCCCCCCGCCCCCGCTGCGCCGCCACCGCCGCGAGGAGGATCGCGTCCCGCTCCGGCCCGGCGCCGGGGGCCTGGCGCGCGAGGGCCTCCGCCTCCGCGTCCCGGCCGGCGGCCTCGAGCACCCCGAGCTCGCCCAGGGTGTAGTCTCGCTCGTCGAGGTCGAGCCGGATGGCCCGGTACTCGGCGAGCGCCCCGGCCAGGTCCGCCCCGCGCCCGTAGCGGACGCCGTCGGGCGCGTGGGCGAGGAGCTCCGCCAGCGCCGCCCGGCCCCCGGCGTCGTCCGGGTCGAGCCGCTTCGCGGTCCGGTAGGCGGCGAGGGCGGCGGCGCGATCGAAGCCCGGGCCGTGGAAGCGCCCCAGGGCGTCGTGCTCGAGGACGAAGCCGAGGACGCGGCGGCACCAGGCCCGCTCGGGCTCGAGCGCCACCGCCCGCCGCGCCTCGGCGGCGGCGGCGTCGGCGAAGCCCAGGCGCACCAGGGTCAGCGCGAGCTGCAGGTGGTGCAGGGCCTCGCGCGGGTGGAGCCCCGCCAGGCGGTGGAGCTCGGCCAGCCCCTCGGCCACCCGGCCCTGGGCGATGAGGGCGGCCGAGATCCGCTCGAGCCGGACCACCGGCCCGCCGCCGGAGACGAGCTCGCGCACCCGACGGCCGAGCCGGTCGGCGTCGGCGGCCGCGAGCCTCCGGCCGCCGGTGTCGAAGCGGTGGGTGGCGGTGATCACGCCTCCGGGGAGCTCGGCGTACTCCGACTCGAGCCGGGCGGGGCCGAAGCGCTCGCTCCCGCCCGCCGGGAGCGGGGCGGCGCGGAAGCCTTCGGGCAGGGCGATCCGGTAGACCACCTCCCAGCGGTAGGGGATGGCCAGGTAGACGTCGCTGCGCCGGGCCGGGACGGCGCGCCCGGCCGAGGGGGCGGCGCCGAGGAGCGGGGGGAGCGCGGAGAAGATCTGATCCGGCGTGACCGGGAGCTCGGCCCCCTCGTCCTCGGTGCGCACCAGGTCGCTCTCGCCCACCTCGATCCTCACCTCGAGCGGGGCGGAGGGATCGTCCTCGCCCCGGACCGAGGAGGCGATCACCTGCTCGGCGCGGAGGACCTCCCGGGCGTAGCGCTCGACCGGATCCTCGCCGCCGTCGGGGGTCCGCGTCCGGTAGGCGCGCTCCGCCGCGGCCAGCGCCCCGGTGAAGGTCCGGGTCTCCACCAGGGTCCCGGGCCCGGACTCGGCCAGCTTGAGCTCGCGCACCGACCGGACCTGGTTGGCCTCGGGCGGCGACTCGGGCGTCCGGACCAGGCCGGTCGTGCCGGGGGCGGCCACGAGCGCGAGCCGGCCCTCCTCGGCCGGCGCCAGGCGGCCGGGCGGGACCTCCGGCTCGCTCGGATCGAGCCAGAGCGCCGGCTCCCCCTCGACCCGCACCACCGCCCGGTCGAGCTGGGTGAGGCCGGGCACCTCGGGGGCGAGCTCGTCCCAGGCCGTCCGCAGCAGCGCCACGTGGGCCTCCAGCCCCGCCGTCCGGAGGAGCCCCACCGCCAGCACGGCCAGGTCCTCCGAGCTCCCGCCGCGGCGAGCGAGCGTCTCGGCCACCGGGGCGGGCCCGGGCGGCGCCTCGCCCAGGTCCTCGGCGCCGGCGCGCAGCTCGGCGCGCACCCAGGCGGTCACCGCGCGCACCGCCCGGTCGCGGTCCGGGCGACCCTCGCCCAGCGCCGCGCGCGCCGGGCCGGCGAGGTCGGCGCCGGCGAGGCGCGCCTCGACCAGGGCGGCATAGCGGGCGGCCACCTCCTGCCAGGAGCGGCCCGGGCCGATCACCAGGTCGGGGATCGGCGGCAGCTCGCGCGGTGCCGCCGGCTCGGGCGGGACCGCCGCCGGGACGTCGCGCCGCTCGAGCGACAGGCGGCGCAGGCCGCCCCGCGTCGACTGCTTCACGGGCGCGTCCACGCCGCGCACCTGCCAGCGCAGCGGCAGGGTCTCCGGCGCCTCGACCTCGATCCGGAGCGTCCGCGCCGGCTGGGCCTGCGCGAGGAGGGCGCGGATCGAGGCGCCGGTCGCGGGCGGTGGACCGAGGTCGCGGGTGACGGCCACCTCCTCGACGACCGAGCCGACCGTCACCTCCCGGAGGGCGGCGCCGAGCATCCGGCGCTGGGAGCCGAAGCCCCCCTCGGCGAGCGGGCGCTCGGAGAGGCTCGCCGGATCGAGCTCGCTCACCTCGCCCGAGGGCGAGACCACCCGGGCCCGGACCTCGGGCCTGGCCTGCGCCCAGGGAGCCCAGACGTGCTCGAGCCTGGACCAGGACCGCACGCCCTCGGAGGTGAGGGGGCGAAAGACGATCCGGCGCGTGGCGGTGACCGCGCCGCTCGCGTCGTAGCGGTAGGTCTCCTCCTCCAGGAGCAGATCGACGTCGGCGTCGCCGGGCGGCGGCGTGAGGGCGTCGGCGGCGGCCAGGAGGGCGCGCGGCGCGGCCGAGAACGGGGTGGCCTCCCAGGGCGGGGCGGCGCCCGCGGCGGGGGCGGCGACGGCGAGGGCGACCGCGGCGAGCGCGGGGGCGAGGCGGAGGGTCATGGATGGGCAACCTGGGTTGCCCATTGTGGAGGAGGCAACGGCCGTGCGCCACCATCGATTCCGGCCGACGGTCCTCAGGCGAGCGCCGCCCAGAGCGAGGCGCCGGCGAAGGCGAAGAAGAGCCCGGCGGCGCTCCATCGCACCCAGCGCCCCGAGACGCGCCCGGCGAGCCGCTGCCCGAGCGCCACCGCCAGGCCGTCGGAGGCGAGGATGGCGGACACGAAAGGGCGACCGATGGCGGAGCCCCCTCTCCCGGTCAACGTCCCCGCGACCTCGGGAATCCGAGGCTGGCACCCAGGGTTGGGTGGAGCCGGTGGCCGGGGAGGGCAGGGACCCGTCCCCGCCGCCGTTTGCCCGCTGGCCGGCCGGTTGCTAGAGGGGCCGGCGAGGAGGAGAACACCGACCGTGCCCCCCGCCGCCTCGCCGCCGCCCCGCCCGCGCTCCCTGCTCCCGCACGAGCACGGGGCCTGGGGTCAGCTCGCCATGCCGCTCCTCACCGGCCTCGCCATCGGGGCGCCGACCGCCCCCGCGCTCCTGCTCACCGCGGCGGTGGTCCTGGCCTTCGTGGCCCACGAACCGCTCCTCGTGCTGCTCGGCCAGCGCGGGCGGCGGGCTCTGGAGCTCGACGGCGCCCGGGCGCGGCGCTGGCTCGTGGTCCTCTCGCTCCTCGCGGCCGGGACCGGGGTGGCCGGCCTGCTGCTCGCGCCGGGGGCGGCCCGCCGGGCCCTGCTCCTCCCCGCGGCGCTGGGGGTGGTCGTCTCCCTCCTGATCCTGCGGCGGCTGGAGAAGACGACGGCGGGGGAGATCGGGGTCGCCGCCGCGCTCGCCTCCGCGGGCTGGGCGGTGGCCCTCGCCGCGGGGGCCTCGCGGCGCGCCGCCCTGGCGGCGCTGCTCGCCTGGACGCTCTCCTTCTCCGCCTCCACCCTGGCGGTGCAGGTGATCCTGATCCGCGTCCACTCGAAGGGGAGCGTGGATCCCGGGCGCCGGCACGCCGTCCTCGCCGCCCTGCTGGCGGTGGCGGCGGCCGGGCTCTCGTGGGCCGGGCTCCCGGGCGCGCTGGCGCTCGCCACCGCGCCCCCGGTGCTGGTCTCGATCGCCGTCTGCCTGGGGCGCTTCTCGCCGCGCCGGCTGCGGGAGCTCGGGTGGGCGCTGGTGGGGACGTCGGCGGTCACCCTCGGGATCCTGGTGGTCGGGCTCCGCTAGGCCGTGCCATGCTCGGCCGGTGCGCCGCCTCGCCCTGGCCCTGCTGCTCGCCGCCGCCGGCCCGGCCGCTGCGCGCGGGAAGAGCCCCTCCGGCGCGGGCGTGGTGATCCTGGACGGCGTCCGGACCCCCGTGCGCTGGAACGACGGCGACAGCTTCCGGATCGAGGCCGGCCCGCGCAAGGGCGAGCGAACCCGGCTCGAGGGCGTGAACGCGCTCGAGACCTTCGGACCGGCCCACCGCTGGGGAGGCTGGCGGCCCGAGGAGCTCCTCGCCATCGCCAAGGCGGCCGGCCCCCGGGCCGCCTCGGAGCCCTGGCGCTGCACGACCGCCGGGGCGCGGGACGCCCACCGCCGCCTCCTCGTCTCCTGCCCCGAGCTCGCCCTCGCCCTGGTGCGCGAGGGGCTGGCGATGGTGTTCGCGGTGGACGCCCCCGCCGATCCGGCCCTCGTCGCCGCGCAGCGCGCGGCGCAGGGGGTGCAGGCGGGGATGTGGGCGAAAGGGGTCCCGCCCCGGATCGTCTCCTCCGCCCACTCGGCGGACGAGGCGGACCTCGACCGGCGCGGCGCGTACGACCGGGTGGTCGACACCTGGACCGGCGCGGCGGTGCCCCGGCGCCACGTGCACGTCTACCGGGCCTGCGAGTGGGTGTGCGCCGGCGAGGGGGAGCGGCAGTCCTGCTTCCTCTACGTGCCCTACGAGCGCCGGTACCGCCACAAGCCCTGGTGCCTGCGCGGCGAGCGGCCGTGACGCGGCGGGTCAGGTCCGACGCCCCGTCCGGGCCTTGCCTCCCCTCGCGTGACCGGGAACGAAAGGCCGAGCGCGAGCGCGCGGAGGAGAGCCCCATGACCGAAGCCCATGCCTGGAACGAGAAGCTCGACCTCGGGCACGAGGCGATGGACCACGAGCACCACCTGCAGATCGCGCTCGTGACGGCGCTCGCCGACGCCATCGAGCAGGGCCGGCCCTGGATGGCCCACCGGCTCGCCGATCAGCTCCTCGACTACAGCACCGTCCACTTCGGCAGCGAGGAGCTGCTCATGGACGCGAGCGCCTTCCCCGGGCTCGATGGGCACGCCGCCGAGCACCGGACCCTGCTCGAGGGGATGCGCGAGATCCAGGGCGCGCTCCTGCGGGAGGAGCAGCCGCTCGCCCTCGCCTTCGCGGTCGAGCTCCGGGCCGGGCTGGCCGGGCACATGGCGGGGTCGGACCGGCGGCTCGCCGTGCACGTCGCCCCGGCGCTGGTGGCCGGCGCCGCCGCCGAGCGGGCCGCGCCCCGGGCACGCTGAGGCGGCGGGCCTCAGCGCAGGTCGTGCCCGGTGGTGGCGGGCACGACCTTCCCGTACTTGACGCCCTTGGTGGAGACGAGCCCGTCGCCCATGCCGAGGACGTCCCGCCCCGGACCGCGGAGGACCAGCACCTCGAGACAGTTGTGGGCGTCCATGTGCACGTGGAGGGCCGAGACGACCGCCCGGTGGTTCTCGTGCTGGATGTGGGCGAGCTTCTGCGCCAGGCTCGAGGAGTCGTGGTCGTAGACCAGGGTGACGACCGCGACCTTCTCCTCCCGCCCCCCCGACTCGGACCAGCTGCGCTGGACGAGCGCGTCCCGGATCAGGTCCCGGATCGCCTCGGAGCGGTTCACGTAGCCCTTCGCGGCGATGAGCTCGTCGAACTTCGCAAGGAGCTCGTCCTCGAGCGAGATGCCGATGCGCTCCAGCATGGGGGAACCTCCGGCCGCTGACGCTAGCCGAGCGCCGGTCCGCGGACAACCCCGCCGGGCGTGAGGCCCGCGGGCGCCGGCCGTGCCAGACTGGCGCCCGTGGACCCCGCGCGAGCGCCTTCCCCGGGCTCCGGCCGCCCCCCGCTGCGCCTGGCCGTGATCGGCCACGTGGAGCACATCACCCTGGGGCGGGTCCCGGCCCTGCCGCGCGCCGGGGAGATCGCCCACCTCTCCGACCTGCGCTGGCTCCCGGGGGGCGGGGGAGGGATCGCCTTCTACCAGCTGGCCGCCGGGCCGGCCGAGCTCCACCTCTTCACCGCCCTGGGCGACGACGAGGCCGGCGCCCAGGTGGCCACCGAGCTCGGGAAGACCGGCGCCCGAGTCCACGCGGTCCACCGGGCCGAGCCGCACACCCGCGACCTGGTCCTCGTCGACGCGGAGGGGGAGCGGACCATCTTCGTGATCGGCGAGCCGCTCCACCCGCGCGCCGCCGATCCGCTCCCCTGGGATCTGCTCTCCGGCTGCGACGCGGCCTACTTCACCGCCGAGGACCCCGAGGCGCTCCGGCGCGCCCGGTCGGCCCGGCTCCTGGCCTTGACCGCCCGGCGGCGCCCGGCCCTGATCCGCTCCGGCGTCCGGGCCGACCTGGTGATCGGGAGCGCCGCCGATCCCCGCGAGGCGTTCGCGCTCTCCGACTTCCCCGTTCCCCCCGCCGCGCTGGTGCTCACCGAGGGGGCGGCGGGCGGGCGGATCGAGACCGCCGCCGGGACGGTCCGCTTCCCCGCGCCGCCCACCCCGCCGGACGCCACCGGCGGCGCGTACGGGGCCGGGGACAGCTTCGCCGGGGCGCTGGTGTTCTACGCGGCCGCCGGCCTGCCGCTGCCCGAGGCCTGCGCCCGGGCCGGGCGCCACGGGGCGGCGGTGCTGCGCGGGCTCGACCCGCGGGCGCACCAGCTCCGCCTCGAGCTGCCGTGAGGCGGACGGAGAGGCGACCCGCGATGGCCCGCCCGCTCCTCCTCTTCGCGCCCGGAGCCGGGGCGCCGTCCACCTCGCCCTGGATGGAGCGCTGGGCGGCCCGCCTGGGCGGGCCGGGGAAGGTGGTCCGGTTCGACTACCCCTACGTGAAGGAGGGGCGCAGGGCGCCGGACCGGCTCCCGGTGCTGGTCGAGGCGCACCGGGCGGCGCTGGCGGCGGCGCGGGCCCGCCATCCCGGACCGGCGGTGCTGGCTGGAAAGTCGATGGGCGGGCGGGTCGGCTGCCACCTGGCGCTGGAGGCGGAGGCGGCGGTCGCGGCGCTGGTCTGCCTCGGCTATCCCCTCCGCGGCCAGCGCGGCGATCTCCGCGACCAGGTGCTGCGCGCGCTCCGGATCCCGATCCTGTTCATCCAGGGGACGCGCGATCCGCTATGCCCCCTCGAGGCGCTCGAGGCCGTCCGGGCGCGGATGCGGGCCCCGAGCGCGCTCCACGTGGTGGAGGGCGGGAACCACTCGCTCGAGGTGGGCGCCCGGGCGCTGG
>DATKAL010000026.1:0-8225 GCA_035498135.1 Anaeromyxobacter sp. | reverse complement strand
GCTCACGCCGGGCACGGCGGCGAGCAGGGCGAGGAGGCTTCGCACGTGGCCGGGACCGTCCCGGGCCATGGGTAGTCGAGCGCGGTACGCGCCCCGGGAAACCGCGGCCCGGAAGATCCCCGCGGCAAGTCAGACGAGGAGAACCAGATGAACCCTGTCGCCTTCGCCTTCCTCTCCGCCGGGTTCGGGGCCGGCCTCGCCGTCCTCGGCGCCGCCATGGGGATCGGCCGCCTGGCCGCCGCCGCCATGGAGGGCACCGCCCGCCAGCCCGCCGCCACCAACGACATCCGCACCGGCATGATCATCGCCGCCGCCCTCATCGAGGGAGCGACGCTGTTCGCCATCGTGGTCTGCCTCCTGCTCGCCCTGAAGACCTAGGAGTCGCGGCATGCCCGCCTTCGCCATGGTCCCCTCCGTCCTCGCCGCGGGGGGGATCACCGACATCAACCCGGGCCTCACCATCTGGACCGGGATCACCTTCCTGATCCTGCTCTTCGTGCTGGGGCGCTTCGCCTGGGGCCCGATCGTGGCCACGCTCAAGGAGCGGGAACGGACCATCCGCGAGGCCATCGAGGAGGCCAAGCGGGAGCGGGCCCAGGCGGAGAAGCTCCTCTCCGAGCAGCGGGAGGGGCTGGCCCGGGCGCAGCGCGAGGCCGCCGAGATCGCCCGCAGGAACCAGCAGGAGGTGGAGGCGCTCCGCCAGGAGCTCACCGCCAAGGCGCGGAAGGAGGCGGAGGAGCTCATCGCCGACGCCCGCCGCCAGGTGGGCGAGGAGGTGGCGAAGGCCCGGGCCGAGCTCAAGGCCCAGGTGGTGGACCTCGCCATCGACGCCGCCGCCCGGCTGGTGAAGGCCAACCTCGACGACAAGGCCCAGCGGGCCCTGGTCGAGGAGTACATCGCGCAGCTCCCGTCGACCCGCGCCGCCTAGGCGAGGGCTCGCCTCGAGCCGCTTCGACGCTCCGGCGGGCGCCCGCGTCCGCCGGAGCGTTCTCGTTTCACGCGGGCTAGAAGAAGCGAGTCATGGGCCTCTCCATCGGTATCGTCGGCCTCCCCAACGTGGGGAAGTCCACCCTCTTCAACGCGCTCCTGGGCGCCGCGCAGGCGGCCGCCGCCAACTACCCCTTCTGCACCATCGAGCCCAACGTGGGGGTGGTGCCGGTCCCGGACCGGCGCCTCGACGCCCTCTCCGCCCTCTTCAAGCCGAAGAAGACCACCCCCACCACCCTCGAGTTCGTCGACATCGCCGGGCTGGTGGCGGGGGCCTCGAAGGGCGAGGGGCTCGGGAACCAGTTCCTCGCCAACATCCGGGAGGTGGACGCCGTCGCCCACGTCCTCCGCTGCTTCGAGGACCCGGACGTGGTCCACGTCTCCGGCACCGTCGACCCCCGCGGCGACCGGGACGTGGTCGAGACCGAGCTCATGCTCAAGGACCTCGAGTCGGTCGAGCGGAAGCGCGAGCGGACCCAGAAGAACACCAAGGCGGCCGGCAAGGTGGGCGAGCTCGCCAAGCAGGAGCTCCTCGCCCTGGAGAAGGTGAAGGCCGGCCTCGAGGCGGGGACGCCGGTCCGCGCCCAGGCCCTCTCCGAGGAGGAGCGGGCGGCGGTGAAGGACCTCTTCCTCCTCACCGGCAAGCCGGTCCTCTACATCGCCAACGTGGACGAGTCCCAGCTCGGCAAGGAGGCGACCGATCCGCGGATCCTGGCGGTGAAGGCGCTCGCCGACGCGGAGGGCGCGCCCATGGTGGAGATCTCGGGCAAGGTCGAGTCGGAGCTGGTGGAGCTGGCGGCCGGGGAGCGGGAGGAGTACCTGCGCTCCCTCGGCCTCGCCGAGCCCGGCCTCGACCGGCTGGTCCACGCCGGGTACGCCCTCCTCGGCCTCATCACCTACTTCACGTCGGGCGAGGACGAGTGCCGCGCCTGGACGGTCAAGGCCGGCTCGCGCGCCCCCCAGGCCGCCGGGGTCATCCACACCGACTTCGAGAAGGGCTTCATCAAGGCCGAGGTGATCCGGATCGAGGACCTCCTCGAGCTCAGGACCGAGGCCGCCTGCCGGGAGAAGGGCAAGCTGCGGATCGAGGGCAAGGAGTACGTCGTCCAGGACGGCGACGTGATGCACTTCCGGTTCAACGTCTAGGTACGCTTCCTCCGTGCCGCTTCACGGCGGCGCGGGTCGCCACGGGGGACGGCCGGTCGAGGTGGCGTCGCCGAAGGGGAGGGGTCCGCGCGCGCAGGCCGGAGCAGCTCGCCACTCCTTCAGCCCAGAGCCAGGACGCCGCCAAGAGGCCGATGTGTCGACAGCTCAGCCCCGCCGCGCCCGGACCGCGGCGATGCGGACCGCGAGCCGCAGGGCGGCGATCATCGAGGCGGGCGAGGCCTTCCCCCTCCCGGCGAGGTCGTAGGCGACGCCGTGGTCGGGGCTGGTCCGGACGATGGGGAGGCCGAGGGTGACGTTCACCGCCGGATCGCCGCCCACCGCGTCGAGGAGCTTCACCGGGATGAGCCCCTGGTCGTGGTAGAGGGCGACCACCGCGTCGAACTCGCCCAGCGCGGCGCGGAAGAAGACGGAGTCGGCGGGGAAGGGGCCGGCGGCGGGCGCCCCGAGCGCCCTGGCGCGGGCGAGGGCCGGCCGGAGCAGGCGCCCCTCCTCGTCGCCGAACGTCCCCTCCTCGCCGGCGTGCGGGTTCAGGGCGGCGAGGGCGAGGCGGGGGCGGCGAAGGTCCAGGTCCTGCCGGAGCGCCCGATGGGTGATGGCCAGGGTCTCGGCGATGCGCGGGACGGTGAGGGCGCGCCCGAGGCTCCGGAAGGCGAGGTGGTTGGTGACGAGGGCGATCCGGAGGCGCTCCCCGGCGAGCATCATCACCGAGCGGCGGACCCCGCACCGCGCCTCCAGCCACTCGGTGTGCCCGACGAAGCCGGGGAGGGCGCGCGCCACCTGCGCCTTCGAGACCGGGGCGGTGCAGAGCGCGTCGGCCTCGCCGGCCCGCACCGCGGCGAAGGCCGCCTCGAGGAAGGCGAGCTGGGCCGCGCCGGCGGCGGGCGCCGGGCGTCCCGGCCGGACCGCCGAGGCGGGGAGCCGGGTCACCGGGACCAGGGCGCCGCGGGCGGGCAGGGGCGAGCCGGGGGCGACGGTGGGGAGGCCGAGCCCGGAGAGCGAGCGCTCGAGGACGCGCCCGTCGCCGTAGACCAGCGGGGCGAGCTTCCCCCGGAGCGCGGAGAGGGCGCGGGCGGTGACCTCCTCGCCCACGCCGGAGGGGTCGCCGAGGGAGATCGCGATTCGAGGGAGGCGGGCCAGGACCATCCTCCTTGCCGCCGGGGCGGCCCGGCGGGGGACCGCTACGGCGTCTTCAGCTCCGGGAGCTTGAGGTCGATCATCGCGTCCTTGCGGAGCTCGGCCAGGTACTGATCGCGGTAGCGCTCGCCCTGCTCGTTGAGGAGGCGCTCGCGGATCTCCTCCTTCGCCTGCTCGAAGCTCTTCGCGCCGCCGAGCCGCCGCTCCTCGACCCGGAGGATGTGCAGCCCCGGGCCGGCGCGGACGAGCCCGGAGAGCTGGCCGTCCTTCAGGGCGAAGGCCGCGTCCTCGAGCGACTTCTGGATCGAGCCGCGCTTGAGCCAGCCGAGATCGCCCCCCTCGACGGCGGTGGGCGCCTTCGAGACCTCCTTCGCCACCGCGGCGAAGTCCTCCCCGGTGCGGAGCCGCTGCAGGACCTTCTGGCCCTCGGCCGTCACCCGGGCGACCTCCCCCTCGGAGGCGTCGCCGGGGAGGGGGAGGAAGATGTGGCGGACGTGGATCTCGGTCTCGCCCGCGAACTCCTTCGGGTGGGACTGGTAGTAGGCCTTGAGGTCCTCGTCGGTGAGCTTCACCTTGCTCCGCACCTTGTACTGGAGGAGCGAGTAGGTCTGGAGCTCCCGCTTGATCTGGCCGCGGAACGTGGCGCGATCGATCCCCTGCTCCCGCAGGGCGGCGTCGAGCTGGGCGTCGTCGAAGCCGTTGCGCTTCTTGATGTCGCCGATGGCGGCGTCGACCTGGGCGTCGCTCGCCTCGAGCTCGAGCTCCTTGGCCTGGGCCTCGAAGAGCTTGTCCGCCAGCACCAGGTCGAAGGCGCGGCGCAGGGCGGCCGCCCGGGCCTTCTCCCGCTCGGCACCGGCGGGGAGCCGCTCGGCGCGGTCCCACTCCGTCCCCGCCCGCCGGGCGAGGTCGCTCAGGGTGATCACCTCGCCGTTCACGGTGGCGGCCACCCGGTCGACGACCCGCCGCTCCGGCTTGGGCGCGGAGGGCGCCGGGGGCACGGCCGGGGCGGGGGTGGCGGCGGCCAGGGCGAGGGAGAGGAGGAGGGGAGCGTTCACGGGTTCACCGCGGCGAGGGCCTTCTCGTCGATCTGGATCTTGGCGCGCTTGCGCAGCGCGTCCACGTACTCCGCCTGGGCGTGGGCCCGTTTCTCGCGGCGGAGCTTCTCGAGGATCTCGGCGCGGGCCTGGTCGAGGGTCCGGCGCTGGGCGGGCCGCTTCTCCACCACCTTGAAGAGGTGGAAGCCGTACGGAGAAGGGGTGACCTCCGAGACCGCGTTCAGGGGGAGGGTGAAGCAGACGTCGAAGACCTCGGGGAAGCCGGCCCCGCGGCCGATGAAGCCGAGGTCGCCGCCCGCCTTGCCTTCCGGGGCGATCGAGGACTTGCGGGCCACGTCGCCGAAGGTCTGCGGGTTGCGCCGGAGCTTCTCCCGGATCTGGAGGGCCTCGTCGCGGTTCGCCACCACGATCTGGAGCACGTGCACGCGCTCCGGCTCCTGGAACTCGGCGGGGTGGTCGGCGTAGTACCGCTCCACCTCGGCGTCCACCACCAGCACCTGCGGGAAGACCTCGTCCTCGAAGAGCCGCTCCAGGGTGAGCTGCTCCTTGAGCCGGACCTTGAGCTCGGTCTGGCTGAGCCGCTCCTCGGCGAGCAGGTCGTCGAAGTGGGTCCCCGGGTACTCCGATCGGATGCGGAGGAAGGCGCGCTCGACCTGGTCCTGTCCCACCACGATCGAGCGCGCGCGCGCCTGCTGGAGGAGCAGGGTCCGGTCGACCAGCTCGTCCAGCACCCGCCGCCGGAGCACGTCCCCCTGGACCGGGGCGTCGCCCTCGCCCACCCCGCCCTGCGCCTCGCGGAGCTCGCGGGCGAGCGCCTCGGTCCCGATCGGCTCTCCGTTCACGATCGCCACGGCGCCGGGCGCCGGACGCTCGTCCCGGCGCGCGGCGCCGCAGCGGCCGCAGCCCGCGGCCAGGGCCGCGGCGAGGATCGGGGCCACCCACCTCACGGAACGGCTACTTCGCGGCCGGGGCCGGCGCCGGGGCCGGAGGCGGCATCCCGGAGGGAGGCATGCCCGGAGGCGCGGACATGCCGCCGCCCATCATCCCGCCGCCCATGCCGCCGTGCCCCATCCCGCCCGGCATGCCCGGGGGCGAAGCGGGCGGCGCGCTCACCTCGACCGCCTCGAGCGCCTTGTCATCGACGCTGATGCCGGCCTGGTCCTTGAGCTTCTTCAGCCACTCGTCGAACTCCTTGGTCTTCTTCTCGCGGAAGAGCCGGTTCGCGATCTGGGTCTTCACCTGATCGAAGGGCCGGTTGAGCTCGTCCTGCACGCCGGTGGCGCGGAGGAGGTAGATGCCCTGATCGCCGTCCACCACGTTCGAGGTCTCGCCGGGCTTGAGGGCGAGGGCGGCCGTGGCCACGGCCTTCCCGTGCTCCTTCTCCAGCTCCTCGGCGGTCTTGAAGTTGAGGTCGCCCACCGCGGACTTGGAGACCGGGTCCTCGGAGAACTCGTTCACGAGCTGGGCGAAGGCCATGGTGTTCTTCTTCTTCTCCTCGGCCTGGAGCTTGGCGAGGGCCTTCCTCGCGGCGGCCAGCTTCTTCGCGTGCTCGGGCGTCCCGGCGGGCGCCTTCCAGATCACGGCCGAGACCCGGATCTTCTTCGGCCGGAAGTACTCCGCCTTGTGGTCGTCGTAGTACTTCTGGAGCTCGGCGTCGGGGATCTGGCTCGCGCCGCTCAGGTCCTGGAAGTTCTTCTGCACGAGCTTCTGGACCATGACCTTCTTCAGGGTCGACTGGACGTCGGGGTCGTTCGCCAGCCCCTCCTTCTCGGCCTCGCGGGCGAGCACCTCGAAGCGGAGGAGGTTGTCGAGGAACTCCTTCTTCCGGTCGAGGGTGGTGTAGCGGGCGCGGATGAAGGGGGACTGCTCGTCGAGCTTGGCCTTGAACTCGTCCGCCGTGATCGTGAACCCGTTCCCCCGGGCGACCACGGGGCCGGACTTCTTCGGGCCCTTCGACTGGCAAGCGGTCACCGCGAGGAGGGCGAGACCGATGAAGGCGAGGCGACGCAGCATGGATGAAGGCTCCTTGTGAGGCGGGGAGAGATCTCCGGTGCGAACGCGCGGACCCGTGCCCTTCTTCCGAGCGGGCGGCCTGGGCGGAGCGTCCGGAGGCGTGAAAAGAGCATGGAACGACCCGGGGATCAAGGAACGAAGCGGCGGCGGAGGCGCCCGCTCGCTCCCTCCTCGAGGGGGGCCGGATCACTCCCGCCGGGCGCAGCGGACGAGCCCGGCGAGCACCTCCCGGGCGGCAGCGAGGAGCTCCTTGCCGCCAGCCGCCTCCTGCGCCGGCGTGGCCGCCGGGCGCGCCGGGACCGGGGCCCGGGCAGGGTCCGGGCGGGCCTTCCCCTTCCCGGCGCGGGACGCCGGTCGGGACGGAGGAGGGCCGCCCAGGATGGCGACGAGCTTCATGTCGGGGGTGAGCCGGAGGGCGCCGGCGGAGCCCTGCACGTGGCGCGCGAGGAGGAAGGGATCGAGGGCGGCGCTCTCCCCGAGGGTGAGCACGATCCGCCCCGGCCCTGCCTCGAGGGCCCGGATCCGCAGCGCCCGCAGGCGCACCTTGACCGCCATGAGCTCGCAGAGCGCGTCGACCTCGTCGGGAGGGTCCCCGCAGCGGTCGACGATCTCCGCCCGGACCTGCTCGAGCTCCTCGTCCGTCCCCGCCTGGGCGAGCCGCTTGTAGAACCAGAGCCGCTGATGGACATCCGGCATGTACGGGTCGGGGATGAAGGCGGGCACGGGGAGCTGCACGTCCGGGTCGATCTCCTCGCGGGGGGGCTCGCCCTTGAGCTCCCGGACCGCCTCCCCGAGCAGCTCCTGGTAGAGCTCGAACCCGACCGCCTCGATCTGCCCGGACTGGTCCTTGCCGAGGAGGTTCCCCGCCCCCCGGATCTCCAGGTCGTGGCTGGCGATCTTGAAGCCCGCCCCGAGCTCGCTGAAGCGCTGCAGCACCTCGAGCCGCTTCTGCGCGTCCCTGGTCACCGGCCGGCGGGCGGGGACGAGCAGGTAGGCGTAGGCCCGCTCCCGGGAGCGGCCCACCCGGCCCCGGATCTGGTAGAGCTGCGACAGGCCGAAGTGGTCGGCCCGGTTCACGATGATGGTGTTGGCGCTCGGGATGTCGAGCCCGCTCTCGATGATGCTGGTCGCGAGCAGGACGTCGAGCTCCCGGTTCACGAACCGGGTCATCACCTCCTCGAGCTTCCCCTCCCCCATCTGCCCGTGCGCCACCCCGATCCGGGCGCGCGGCACCAGCTCGCGGAGGAACTTCTCCAGGGCGGCGATGGAGCGGACCCGGTTGTGGACGAAGAAGACCTGGCCGCCCCGCTTCAGCTCGTTCTCGATCGCCTCGCGGACCGCGGCCGGGTCGAACTTCATCACGAAGGTGCGGATGGCGCGCCGGTCCTCGGGCGGGGTGGCGATGATGGAGAGGTCGCGCACACCCGCCAGGCTCATGTGCAGGGTGCGGGGGATGGGGGTGGCGGTGAGGGTGAGGACGTCCACCAGCTTGCGGAGCTTCTTGAGCCGCTCCTTGTGCGCCACCCCGAAGCGCTGGAGGACCTCGAGCCGCTTGCGGGCGTCGGGCGTGACCGGGCGCCGGGCCGGCACGAGCAGGTAGGCGTAGGCGCGCTCCCGGCTCCGGCCCACCCGCCCGCGGATCTGGTAGAGCTGGGCCAGGCCGAAGCCGTCGGCCCGGTTGACCACGATGGTGTTGGCGGCCGGGATGTCGAGGCCGGACTCGATGATGCTCGTGGCGAGGAGCACGTCCAGCTCGCGGTTGACGAACCGGCTCATCACCTCCTCGAGCTTTCTCTCGGCCATCTGCCCGTGGGCCACTCCCAGGCGGGCCTGCGGGACCAGCTCCCGGAGGAACTTCTCCATCGCTGC
>DATKAL010000025.1:0-3179 GCA_035498135.1 Anaeromyxobacter sp. | reverse complement strand
CCGAGAACTGAGCCTTCCGGGGGCGCGGGGCCGGCCGGCGCCCCGCGGGCCCCTTCCTCCGCCCCCGGGCCGTGAGCCCGGGGCGCGGGACCGCGCCGGCACGAGGAGTCGCGATGTCCGGATACCAGATCGTGGTCCTGGGGAGCATCGTCCCCGACCCGCTCCAGACGCTCGAGCCGGTCACGACGCCCCAGGGACCGGGGCTCAAGAACGAGGCCATGCTGCCGGCGGTGCTCGACCCCTGGGCGGCGATCGCTCTCTACGAGGCGGCCGCCCTGGCGGCCCGGGCGCCGGGATCGAAGGTCACCCTCGTCTCGCTCGGGCCCAAGGCCAAGCTCCAGCAGGTGATGATGGCGGTGGCGCAGAAGGTCCCGTTCGAGCTGGTGGCCCTGGACGGGCCGGCCGGCGGCTTCACCGACGCCCACGAGGTGGCGGCCCGGCTGGCCGCCGCGGTCGAGGCCCTCCCCGGGCTGGACCGCGCGCGCCTCCTCCTCTTCGGCGGCTGGGAGTCGGGCTCCCGCGGCGCGGGGGTCACCCTGGCGACCGTGGGCGAGCGGCTCGGGATCGTCGACCAGTTCCAGGGCGTGGACGGGCTCGCCGTCCAGCCCGACGGCTCGATCGAGGTGAAGGAGCGGATCGAGGGCGGCAAACACCAGGTCTCGCTCTGCGCCGGGCCGCCCGCGGTGGTGGGCTGGGCCACCGGGACCCTCCCCGAGCCCAAGAACAACCCGCAGGTGGGGATGGCCAACATGCGGCTCGTCATGCCGGCGCTGCAGAAGGCGGCCCCCGCGCCGGTGACCACCGGCGGCGTCGAGTTCCTGCAGGTGCAGGTCCCCAAGGCGCAGCGCGAGACCCGGATCGTGAAGGATCTCACCCCGGAGCAGGTGGCGGCCGAGCTCGTCGCCTGGATCGCGCAGGACTAGGAGCCCGACCCCATGGACACCGTCCTCCTCCTCACGCACGTCGACGCCGAGGGCACGCTGCCCCGCGCCGCCCTCGAGGCCCTCTCCGCCGCCCGCACCCTCTCCGGCGGCGCGCCGGTGCTGGCCGCCCTCTTCGGCACCGAGACCGCGCCCGCCGTCGCCGCCCTCGCCGGCGCCGGGGTGAGCAAGGTCCTCGCCGTCCGCGGCCCGGCCTTCGGCCCGGCCCGCTACGCCACCGACGCCACCGCCGCGGCCGCGCTCGTCCAGGCCTCCGGGGCGAGGCTGGTCGTCGCCCCCGCCACCTCGCGCCTCGCGCGCGTCGCCGCCGGCGTGGCCCAGCGGCTCGGCGGCCGCGTCGACACGCACGTCACCGCGGTCTCCGCCGAGGGCGGCCCCTCCGCCACCCGCTGGTACTACCGGCAGCGGATCGAGGCCCGCCTCCGCCGCAAGGAGCGCCCCTGGATCCTCCTCGTCGATCCGGGCGCGTTCCCGCCGGTGAAGCCGGAGGCCGGGGCGGCCCCGCCGGTCGAGGAGGTGGCCGTCGCGGCCGGCCCGGCGCTGGAGCGGACCCGGGTCACGGGCCTCCGCGCCCCGTCCTCGGGCGAGCAGACGATCCGCCCGGACGCGAAGCTCCTCTTCGTCGCCGGCGCGGGCTGGACCAAGAAGCAGGCCGACGGCAAGCCCCACCCCGAGGATGCCGAGAGGCACATCCTCGGCTTCCTGCGGGCCTCGGGCGCATCCCTCGGGACCTCCAAGTCGCTCGTCGACCAGGCCGGCGAGGGGCAGAAGGTCTTCGAGTTCATGAGCCACCTGAACCAGGTGGGCCAGACCGGCGCCACCCCGCGCCACCCGAAGGGGCTCTCCACCTGCTGCCACGGCGAGGAGCCGCACGTGGTCGGCTGGCGGTTCATCCGCGAGCGCCGGGCGGTGAACCTCGACCCGGGCTGCGGCTGGGCCCGGGGCAAGGCCGACGTGCTCTACGTCGCCGACGCCTTCGCCGTGATGGCGAAGGTGAACGAGCTGCTCGGGGGGAAGAAGTAGGGGCCCACGGCGGCGGCCGCGCGCGACTCACTGTCAGGCAGGCGCAGGCGCCAACGCGGAGCCGCGTCCGCAGGCGCCCGCTCGCGCCACGAGCGGCGCGCGCGATACGACGTCGACCGGAGGCGCGCGGCCGCGGTCGTCCGGACGCGCCATCGCGTCCCGCGCCGGCTCGCGCGCGCGCCCGAGAATCACGTGCACCGAGGACCCCGCGGCGGAGCGGTGGCGCGGGAGAGGATCGGCATCGTGCTCTTCTTCTCCACGATGCCCTGGGAGCGGCCGAGGGCCTGGGCGAGCTCGGTGACCCCGATCTTCCTGCGACTGCCTGGCGGCAACGCCCGCGCAAGTCCGAGCCACCTCCTTCCGATGGCGACCGTGCCGGGTCGGCGGCCTCCGGCACCGCCTCGAGGCGACGCCGGCGTGGGCGGACGGTGGGTGGGAGCGGTCTGTGATATCGTGTTTCGAGCAGCGGTGGGCCGCCCGGCCCGGAGCCATGGCGAGCGAGGAGATCCCTTCCCGGCGCGATCCGGCACTCCCCCAGGGGAATGCTCCCGCTCATCGCTGGACGGACCCGGCGGTCGACCTCGCGGTCGTCCCCCTCCTCCGTTACCGCCGGCGCACGTTCCGGTTCGCCTCGCTCCTGGTCGCGTCCTGCTACTTCATCGACCTCTTCCAGCCGCGCCTCGCCGAGGTGGCCGTGGCCCGCGCGCTCTGGATCCTGGTGATCCTGGGCGCGGCCGCGGTCCAGCGGCCGGAGCGACACCGGCTGGCCGACCTGGCCGCCTACCTCACCGCGGTGGCCACCGGGATCGCGGTGGTGACCATCGTCGCGCTCGACGGGGGCACCTCCAGCATCTACGTCGGCATGCTCATCGCCACGCCGTTCGCGGTCCTGGTGGGCGCCGCCGAGCTGCCCCTGGCCGCCGCGCTCAACGGGGCGATCTGCGTGGTCGGAGGCGCGGGGATCCGGCTCTTCGAGGGACAGCCCTGGTTCCAGATCGTCTCCTGGCTCCTGCTCTCCACGGTGATGAGCGCCCTCGCCACCTGGGGGACGGTGGCCGCCCGCCACGCCTGGGGGATCGAGGTGGCGGCCGAGCGCGAGCGGCGGCTGGCCCTGGAGCGGCTCGCCGAGAGCGAGCGCCAGCGGGTCGAGGCGGAGCGGCAGCGCGGGGAGGCCGAGCGCCAGCGGGCCGAGGCGGAGCGGCTCGCCGAGGTGGG
>DATKAL010000024.1:0-8959 GCA_035498135.1 Anaeromyxobacter sp. | reverse complement strand
GCCAGAAGGCGGACGGCACCACCTCCGCGGTGGTGAAGATGCGCGCGCCGTCCTCCGACCAGGCCGCGCTCACCCCGTCGACCCGGCCGCGCAGGATCAGGTCCGAGCGCCGGGTCAGCTCCTCCACCGAGATCGATATCGCCTGGGACGCCAGGGCGGGCGCGGCCAGGAACGCCGCGAGGAGCAGGGCTTTTCTCACGAGAGCGCGAGTCTACCCCGCGCCCCGGCCGCCTCGCTACCCACCGCCGGTGCGCCGATGGCGTGCGAGAGCCTGTCGCGGCGCCTCCCGTGAACCCACGACATGCGGCATTCGGCCGCGCCGCCCATCGACTCGACCCCATGCAGGGTGCGCTAGCCTGCCGTTTCATGGGGAGGGTGTTCCTCGCGCTGGCGCTCCTCGCCGGCCTCGCCGTGGCCGCGCCGGCGACCGCCGAGGAGCGCGCCCCGCCGCCCGCCGGGACGCCAACCGGCGCGGTCGCCGAGACCGTCCCCCGCCCTCCGGCCGACGTGCTCCCCCGGGCCATCCCCGACGCCCTCGTCCAGGCCGCCCCGCCCGGCGACCTCCTCTTCAACGCGCTCCCCACGGCGCCGGCCAAGGTCCACCTCCAGACGAAGTACTACGGCGTCGTCGAGTTCGACCACCCCGCCCACCTCGCCCGGAAGATCCACTGCGCGACCTGCCACGGGAGCCAGCCGGTCGGGAAGATCGACTTCACCCCCCGGATCGCCCACGAGCGCTGCTCCGGCTGCCACCAGAAGGAGGGCAAGGGGCCGACCTCCTGCCGCGGCTGCCACGTCCTCCCGCCGCCCGCCGCGCCGATCACCGCCCAGGCCGGGACACCCGCGCCCGCCGCGCCCGGTCCCACGCCGGCGGCCGCGCCCTCCGTGGCGCCCGGCGCCCCTGGAGCGACGCCCGCCGCGCCCCCCGGGGCCGAGGCGGGCGAGGGCGAGCCCGCCGGGCCGCCGCAGGTGCTGGGGGAGGCGCCCCTCGAGATCGAGCAGCCGGCGCCGCCCCCGCCCTTCCGACGCTTCGTCGAGCTGGGCGCCGCCGCCGGCGACGGCGCCGGCCTGGCGGTCCAGGTCTCCGCCAACATCGGCCGCGTCCTCATGAACTACAGCGTCCACGCCATGTCCGGCTCGATCGACCGGACGGTGGGGCTCATCGGCGCGGGCAAGTCCTGGCCGCTCACGCCGCGCATGGAGCTGGTGGCGCTCGGCGTCGGGGGCTTCGACGCGGTGGGCGGCGTGGCGGTGAGCATGTTCCCGGCGCTGGGCGGCCGGCTGGGGATCGACTGGGTCCCGCCGGGACGCTGGAGCCTGCACGCCTCGGTCACCGGGATCGCCGACCTCTACCATCGCGAGGTCTTCGGACGCGAGACCGGCGGCGGGACGGTGTTCCTCACGATCGCGACCGGGATGCGCCTCTAGCCCCTGGTGATGGCGGTGCGCGCCGTCGCGCAGCGCACATTCACCATGGGTGGATTCAGGGGTCCCGCTCCGCACCCGGGTCTGGCAGACCCGCCTCGAGCGCGCGACGAGCCGCCTCACCCAGCTCGCAGGACATGGAAAAGCTCAGGAGGCGCGCGCTGTTGGACGCGGGATCCGCACCCTCCCGGCCACCGTCGAGGTACGGCGTTTGCTACCCATCCCACCCGACGCTTCGCGGCGCCTCGACGCGCGGGGGCCCCTGCGACGCGCGGGGAGAGGGGGAGTCATGCAGCGGCACCTTCTGCTGGGCTTCGGGCTCATGCTGCTCGCGCTCGCCGGCTGCACGCCGGCCCGGACGACGCCTCCGCCACCGGTGCCGCCGCCGGTCACCGCCAGCCTCGACCTCGCGATCCTGAAGCCCACCGGCGGCTTCGTCACCGGCGACGGCGCGCTCGACTGCGGCTTCGACGGGGGCGCCACCGACCGGACCACCTGCAGCGCGAGCCTCACCGTTCCGGGCGCGTCCACCGTCACCCTCACCGCGGCCGCCGCCACCGGCTACCACTTCGCCGGCTGGGCGGGCGACTGCTCCGGCGCCCAGGCCACCTGCGCCCTCTCCGCCCCGGCGAGCGGCGCCGCCTCCTTCCAGGTCGGGGCGGCCTTCGAGGCCGACCCGGCCTCCGCCCCCACCCCCGGCGCCCCGCTGAGCCGCGTCTACGGTTACGTCCTCGACGCCGACCACGGCGGCGCCAAGCTCGCCGGCATCAAGGTCACCCTCGGGGCCGACGTCCTCAACGCCGACGGCTCGGTGAAGGCCGCCGCCCCGACCGCCACCACCACCGCGACCGGCTGGTTCGTGATCGACGCCGCCCCGGGCGCCTACGCCCTGAACCTCGCCGACACCAACGCGAAGGACGCGAGCGGGAACCCGAAGTACCTGGTGCCGGCCACCGGCTCCCTCACCCTCCCCGCCCTCGGCGATGCGGCCTGCCTCGCCGCCTCCCCCCTCGCCGACCCGGCGCTCGGCGCGACCGGCTGCTTCCTCCGGAGCGACGTCACCACCGTCACCGCCAACCCGGCCTACGCCGCGCCGGCCCCGCCCTTCGCCATCACCGCCACCGCCACCCCGGCCACCACCCTCGGCCCGGCCGGCACCAAGCTCGCCGGCTTCGGCCAGCCCGTCGCCCTGAGCTGCAAGGCCACCCCGGCCGACTCGACCTCCACCGCCACCTACGCCGTCGGCTGGACCGTGACCGCCGGGCCCGTGGCCGTGCCCGTGTCCGGCGCGCCGGGGGCCGGCCTCGCCGGCGGGGTCGCCTTCACCGGCCAGTCCCTCACCACCCCGCTCGTCGCCGACGTCCTCGCCGCCACGAAGGCGGCCATGGCGGGCGGGGCGAACGTCGCCGCCTGCCCGAACGGCCCGGGCGCCGGGAAGCCCGGCTCGCCCGCCGCCGGGGCCGCCGGCGGGAACGCCCGGCTCGGCTGCGGCGTCTCCAACTTCCTCTCCGAGAGCCGTCCCGGCTTCCTCACCGTGAACCAGGGGCAGGCCGGGGAATTCACCTACACCCTCACCTGCACGGTCACCGACTCGAACGGCGTCACGCTCTCGAAGACCGCCTCGCTCCCGCTGGTCGTCGCCCAGAACATCAACCTGGGCAACACCCTGGAGAACCTCTGGAACCGGGGGAACGCCATCCTCGGGACGCCGGCCAACGGCGCCATCGACCGGTTCGGGAACCCGGTCGTCTTCCGCGGCTCGCACTTCGGGGCCAAGGCGGTGACCGGGGCGATCGTGATCGTGGACGACGTGCAGGGCCGCCCGGAGGGCTACGCCTGGCAGTGGCGGAAGACGAGCAAGGCGGGCGGGACCCCCACGACCTCCTCCTGCCTCGCCAGCCCGGTCACCTGCGACCCGGCCGCCGGCACCCCCACCCTCTTCGCCGCCGACACCGCCAACCCCTGGTTCTACGCCACCGGCACCGCCGGCCTGGTGGTGAACGTGAACGCCACCTCGGCCCAGCTGCCGCTCGCCCTCACCTTCACGCCCAGCTGGGGCGGCTACCAGAACAACTGCGTCACCTGCCACGATCCGTCCTGGGGCGACCCGGCGAAGCCCCTCACCTTCGACGGGAACCTCCAGGCGAAGACCGGGTACGAGCTCGGCCCGAGCAAGCTGGTGGTCGAGTGGGCGGCGAGCCGCCACGCCCGGATCGTCACCGACGGCATGTCGGGCACGCACTACTCCACGAGCTGCCTCAAGTGCCACGTGCTCGGCTACGAGACCGCCCTCGCCAACGTGGGCTGGGACGACCTGGCCAAGGGCGGGACCTTCGGCTGGGCCGCCCCGGCGGGTGCGACCTTCACCAGCGCCGCCTACGCCTTCCCCGACTTCACCTTCCTCCCCACGCCCCAGGCCGCCTTCGCCGCCATGCCGGTCGAGCTGCAGAAGCGCTCCAACGTGCAGTGCGAGAGCTGCCACGGGCCGGCCGGGGCGGGCGGGGCGGGCGCCGCGACCTGCAACGGCAACGCCATCGACCCGAGCGGCGTCGCGTGCAACAGCGGGGGCAGCACCTCGCACGACGCCTCCGAGAGCTCGAAGATGTGCGGCTTCTGCCACGACTCCGGCCACCACGGCCTCTACTCGGAGTGGAACGCGAGCCGGCACGCCGACCTGGGCACCATGGCCACGGCGCTCTCGAAGAGCCTCGACTCCAACACCCCGACCACCGGGCGGGGCGCCTGCTACGCGTGCCACACCGCCCAGCGCTTCATCGACTACTCGACCAGCCTGATGGCCGGCTCGGCGCGGGCGCCCGCGCCGGTGCCCACGCTGGAGGGGTTCGCAGGCTTCGCCGTGGACCGGTACACGGGCTCCCCGGTCACCTGCCAGGCCTGCCACGAGCCCCACTCGCTCGAGCTGCGGGTGTCGGGCGCGGCGGCGACGAAGCCCATCCCGCTCGGCGATCCGGCCGGCGACCTCTGCACCGACCCGGCCGACTGCGCCGCGGGCGTCTCCGGCCTGGTGGCCTCCCGGTCCGGCCTGGTCCTCGGCGCCGCCTCGGGCGCGGGGGCGCTCTGCTCCTCCTGCCACAACAGCCGGGGGACGAACGGGCTCCAGCAGGACCGGACCACGGTCGCCCCGGTGGTCTTCGCCAAGCCGCACCACGGCCCGCAGACCGACGTCTACCTGGGCGCCAACATGTTCTGGTTCAAGGCGCCCTCCGGCGCGCTCGGCGGGAACGTCCACGCGGGATCCTTCTTCCCGGACACCTGCGCCGACTGCCACGTGAAGCTCATCCCCGCGGGGTACGCGACGATGTCCAATCACACCTTCCGGCCCGACCCCTCCTGCCTCACCTGCCACGGCGCCGGCGAGGTGCTCGGCGCCCCGGGCACCAAGGGCAAGGCGGTGCAGGACCAGACCGCCGGCCAGCTGGCCGCCATCCAGGCGGCGCTGCGGAGCGCCGTGGCGAGCTACGTCGCCTCCGCCGCCGGCACGGTCACGGCGACGAACGACGCCGCCTCCGGCACCGTCCAGGCGCCGGGCGCGGCGGTGACCCTCTCCGGCCACGTCCTCACCGACGTCCAGGTGGCGGTCTCGGGGCTGTGGCTCGAGCCGGGCTTCTCCATCTGGCTCGACGGCAACACCACCGCCACCCCGGACCTCCAGACCAACGTCGGCTCGCTGCAGCTCGACGGGAGCCCGGTGGTGACGCCCTCGAACGCGAACGTCTGGCTGTTCCAGGCGCTCTGGAACTACCTGCTCGTCGCCCAGGACCGGTCGCTCGGCCTCCACAACCCGTTCGTGGTGAACGACCTGCTCGCCGACACGCTCGGCGAGGTGCAGGGCGCGACGCTCCGGTAGCCGGGTGCGGCAGGGCGCGCGAGGCGCGCGCGGCCCCGGGACCCCAGGGCGGCCGGCCGCGCCGCCCTACTTCGCCTTGCCCTTCCCGGCGGCGCCCGACTCGTCCATCGAGTCGAAGATGGGCGCCTTGGCGGCCACCGCCGCGTCCGCCTTGATGGGGTGGCAGACCGCGCAGAAGGTGTCCATCCGCGCGCCCTTGGCCGTGTCGATGCGCAGGTACTTGTGGTACGGGTTCGACGGGTGCGGGTCGTGGCAGCTCATGCACTCGAACCGCCCGTCGCGCAGCAGCTCCGCCGGGACCCGGGCGATGCGCGGGTTCACCGACGCCAGGCCGAACGGGTGGCTCATGTGCGCCGAGATCGGGGCGTAGCCCTGGCCGCCGTCCTTGGTCTCGGCGTGGCAGCCGAGGCAGAAGGCGGTGGTCCCCGAGTACGGCTGCTTGGTGCGGGGGTTCAGCACCTGCTGGTTGGGCGGCACGGCGAAGCCGCCGCTCCCGCCCTTGCGGGCCCCGTGGCAGCCGATGCAGCCGACCGCGTCGTGGCCGCCGGCGGCCAGGGCGGGGAGCGGCAGGGCGCCCACGAGGAGCGCGAGGCAGAGGGCGAGGCGCATCCGATCTCCTTCACCGAACGTGTAGGAGGGGATCCTACACGGCCCCGCCCTCGCCGCCCTTGACTGCCGTCACCCGGCCCCGCCTCAGAAGGCGACGCGGGAGAGGGCGTAGGCCACCGCGGTCGAGACGCTCACCCCGATGAGCCCCGGGATCATGAAGCTGTGGTTGAGCAGGTACTTGCCGATCCGGGTGGTGCCGGTGCGGTCCATGCTGATGGCCGCCAGGTCGCTCGGGTAGAAGGCGAAGAAGAAGTAGGCGTAGCTCGCCGGCATGAGCCCGAGCATCAGGGTGGCGGGGAGCTTGAGGGCGATCCCGAAGGGGATCATCACCGTGAGGGTGGCCGCCTGGCTCTTCACGAAGGCGGAGACGCAGAACATGGCGATGGCGAAGGTCCAGGGAGCGTACTGGACCATCGCCCCGATCTTCGCCACCAGGAACGCCTTGTTGGCCGAGACGAAGGTGTCGCTCATCCAGGCGATGCCGAAGATCGAGACCACCGCGATCATGCCCGCGGTGAAGACGCTCGACTTGGCGATGTCCGCCGCCTTCACGTTGGTGACGAAGAGGATGAAGGCGCCGAAGGCCAGCATCACGATCTGGACCACGGTGGTCATGGGGACGGGCTTCCCGTCCACCAGCGGGAGGAGCTGGGGCATCGCCCAGCCGGCGTTGGCCGCGGTGTCCCGCAGGGCGATGAGCACGATCACCGCCACCCCGCCGAAGAAGAGGGCCACCGAGAGCTTGGCGGTGCGGGGGAGCTGCTTGTCGAGGGTGGTCACCGAGACGTCGAGCGCCTCGCGGAACTTCGGGTCCTCGAGCCGCTTCAGGAACTCCGGGTCCTCGTACAGCTCCTTCCCGCGCCGCATGCTCCAGAGGGCGGCGGCCAGCACGCCCACGATCCCCGACGGGAGGGTGATCTTGAGGATGTCGTAGATGGTCACCGGGGTGCCCATCCGGGCGGCGTAGCCGAGGAAGGTGGTCACCGCCGCGGCCACCGGGCTGGCGGTGATCCCCATCTGCGAGGCGACGCTCGAGACCGCCATGGGCCGCTCGGGCCGGGTCTTGGTCCGGATGGCCACGTCGGCGATCACCGGGAGCAGGGCGTAGACCGCGTGGCCCGTCCCCACGCAGACGGTGAGGAAGAAGGTGCAGAAGGGGGCGAGCACGGTGACGTAGCGCGGGTGGGCGCGGAGCAGCCGCTCGGCGAGCTGCACCAGGTAGTCGAGCCCCCCCGCCACCTGGAGGGTGGCCGAGGCGGTGACCACCGCGAGGATGATGAGCATCACCGCCACCGGCGGCTCGGAGGGCGCGGCCCGGAAGAGGAAGACCAGCACCGCCACCCCGAGCCCGCCGATGAGGCCGAGGGCGATGCCGCCGCGGCGGATGCCGAGGAGGATCGCGCCCAGCACCAGGAAGAACTGGATCCAGAACATCGCCACGGGGTCCTCCTCCGGCGGGAGCCGTGCGCCCCTCCGCCAGCGGCAGGGGCGCCTCTCGGGCGGAGTATCGCCCAGCCCCGCCGCCCGGGAGGCGCGTCAGCGCGCCGCGGCCTCGAGCTCGTAGAGCCGGAGCCCGCTTCGGCGCGAGACCCAGAGCCCCGCCCCGACCTGCCGGAAGTGGGGCGCCAGCCGGCGCCGGTACCAGGCCCCGCTCCGCAGCCGCATGGCGGTGTCGGTCCGCTCCCGGTCCACCACCTCGAGGTCGCGCCGGGTGAGCACCTCGAGGTAGAGGAGCCCGCGCGCCATCGCCCCCAGGTTCTCGATCGCCCGCTCGGCCGCCGCCGCGTCCAGGTAGTGGAGGACGCCGTGGCAGACGATCAGGTCGAAGCGCTCCCGCGCCCGCCAGCGGGAGACGTCGCGGAGCTCGTGGCCCCAGCGGGCGCAGGCGTGGGGGGAGACGTCCACCGAGCGGCAGCGGACGCCCGGGCGGTGTCGGCGGAACCAGTCGCGCCAGAGCCCGGGCCCCGCCCCCACGTCGAGCACCGCCTCGAGCTCCAGCCCGAGCCAGGCGGCCATCCCGCAGACCGCCCCGGCGAGCCGGCCGATCTCCCTCGGACCGTGGACCCGGTCCGGGCCCCGGTAGAAGCGCCGGTAGTAGGCGGCGTCGAAGCGCGCCGGGGCGCTCACGGCGGCGGCCTCCGCCGGGCGGCGACCGCCGAGGCGGCCGCGCCCGCGGCGAGGATCCCGGCCACCACCCCGAGCGAGACCGCGGGGTGGATCCGGACGACGTCCACCAGCCCCATCTTCGCCCCGACGAAGACGAGCACCAGGGCGAGCGAGGGCTTGAGGTAGGTGAAGCGCCGGACCGCGCTCGCCAGCAGGAAGTAGAGGGAGCGGAGCCCGAGGATGGCGAAGATGTTGGAGGTGAAGACGACGAAGGGGTCCCGGGTGACGGCGAAGACCGCCGGGATCGAGTCCACCGCGAAGACCACGTCCATCAGCTCGACCGTGACCAGGGCGAAGAGGAGCGGCGTCGCCACCCGGCGGCCGTCCTCGACCGTGAGGAAGCGGTGGCCGTCGAGCGCGCGGCTCACCGGCAGGACCCGGCGCAGCAGGCGGAGGACCGCGCTCTCCTCCACGTGCGCCTCGGCCTTCGCCCGGAGCAGGCGGAGCCCGGTGAGCACCAGGAAGGCGCCGAAGACGTACCCGAGCCAGGCGAAGCGGTGGAGCAGGGCCGCCCCGCCCGCGATCATCGCCCCCCGGAGCACCAGGGCGGAGACGATCCCCCAGTAGAGGACCCGGTGCTGGTAGAGGGGCGGGATCCCCAGCCCGGAGAAGATGACGACGAAGACGAAGATGTTGTCGACGGAGAGCGACTTCTCGATCACGTAGCCGGTGAGGTACTCGAGGGCGGGGGCCGCGCCGTTCCGCGCCCAGACCAGCCCGCCGAAGGCGAGGGCGAGCGCGATCCAGACCGCCGACCAGCCGAGCGTTTCGCGCGGCCCGATGACGTGGTCCTTGCGGTGGAAGATTCCGAGATCCAGGGCCAGCATTGCCGCCACGACCTCCAGGAAGACGCCTCACTCGACGAGCCTGTGCTCCATGCGGCCCGGAAGA
>DATKAL010000023.1:0-12277 GCA_035498135.1 Anaeromyxobacter sp. | reverse complement strand
CATGGGGCGCGAGGCCTGCGAGGCGGTGGTCCGGTTCCTCCTCGCCCACACCGGCTGCCGGACGGTGGTCGACCCCTTCTGCGGTCTGGGGACGATGCTGGCGGTGGCGAACGCGGCCGGCCTGGACGCGATCGGGGTCGAGCTCTCGCCGCGGCGGGCGGAGCGGGCCCGGCGGCTCGCTTTCCCCGCCGCCGGGGCGCTCCCGTGAAGCGCACCGCCCGGCTGGCGCTGCGGAACCGGGAGCCCATCGCCGCGGCCCTCGACGAGGTCCTCCCCGCCTCGGGGACGGTGCTCGAGCTCGGCAGCGGGACCGGGGAGCACGCGGTGTTCCTCGCGACCCGCTTCCCGGCGCTCGCCTGGCAGCCGTCCGATCCCGACCCGGAGGCGCGGGCCAGCATCCGCGCCTGGGCGGCGGAGGCCCGGCTCCCGAACCTCCTCCCTCCGCTCGACCTCGATCTGTGCCTCCCCGCCTGGAGGCGGCGGCGCGCCGACGCCGTCCTCTGCGTGAACGTGCTGCACGTCGCCCCGCCGGAGTGCCTCCGGGAGCTGGCCCTGGGCGCCGCCGAGGTCCTGCCGCCCGGGGGCCCGCTCGTGGCCTACGGCCCCTTCGCGCGCCGGGGGGAGCGGCTCCTCGGCCGCCTCGCCCGCTTCGACGCGGAGCTCCGGGCCCACGACCCCGGGCTGGGCGTCCGGGAGGTGGAGGCGCTGGTGGAGCACGGGCGCGCGGCGGGGCTCGCCCTGGAGGCCGAGCTCGCCATGCCCGAGCCGGGCGACCGGCTGCTGGTCCTCCGCCGCGCCCGCTGAGGCCCGGCCGGCGCTACCATGGCGCCCCACGCCGGAGCGCGCCATGCCCGATCCCTCCCCGCCCGCCCCCCGCGCCTTCCACGCGCCCTGGCTCGTCCGCGGCGACCTGGACGGCTTCTTCGGGCTCGCCCTCGACAACCTGGTCCAGCTCCTGCTCGTCGACGCGCTCTGCCAGCTGGTGCTCGGCTTCCCGGCCGCCCTGGTGCACGGCCGGATCCTGCCCGGGGCAGCCGTCTCCATCCTCCTCGGCAACCTCTTCTACGCCTGGCAGGCGCGGCAGCTGGCGGCCCGCGACCGGCGGGCCGACGTCTGCGCGCTCCCCTACGGGATCAACACCGTCTCCCTCTTCGGCCACGTCTTCCTGGTGATGCTCCCGGTGAAGTTGGCGGCGGAGGCGGCGGGGGTGAGCGACCCGTCCACCTGGGCCTGGCAGGCGGGGCTGATGGCCACCCTCGGCTCGGCGGGGATCGAGCTCGCCGGCGCCTTCATCGCCGAGCGGGTGCGGAGGGCCACGCCCCGGGCGGCCCTGCTCTCCACCCTGGCCGGCATCGCCCTCGGGTTCATCTCCCTGGGCTTCCTCTTCCGGACCTTCGCCAGGCCGGTGGTGGGGCTCGCCACGCTGGGCGTGGTGATGCTCACCTACTTCGGCCGGGTCCGCTTCCGCGGGCGGATCCCGGGCGGCCTGGTGGCGGTGGCGCTGGGGACGGCGCTCGCCTGGGCCACCGGGATCGCGCCCCCCGGCCCGCGGCCGGAGTGGGCCGGGCTGGCCCTGCCCCGGCCCCAGCTCCTCCCGCTCTGGGCGGGGCTCCACGCGCCCTGGCTCGTCGCCTACGCCTCGGTGATCGTGCCCATGGGGCTCTTCAACCTGGTCGGCTCGCTGCAGAACATCGAGTCGGCCGCGGCCACCGGCGACGAGTACGCCACCCGCCCCTCCCTCCTGGTGAACGGCCTGGGGAGCGTGGCGGCCGCCCTCTTCGGCTCGCCCTTCCCCACCACCATCTACATCGGCCACCCGGGCTGGAAGGCGCTCGGGGCCCGCTCCGGCTACTCGGTCCTGAACGGCGCCTTCGTCACGGTCGTGGCGCTCACCGGCACGCTCGGCCTCATCGCCTGGGCGGTGCCGGTGGACGCGGGGATGGCCATCGTCCTCTGGATCGGCCTGGTGATCTCGGCCCAGGCCTTCCAGGCGACGCCGCGGGCCCACGCGCCGGCGGTGGTGCTCGGGCTCCTCCCCGCCATCGGAGCCTGGGGGGCGCAGCTCGCCAAGGCGGGGCTGCGGGCGGGCGGGGTGGGGAGCCCGGGGGGCCCGCCCTTCTCCGCCGCCCTGGAGGCGGCGTTCCTCCGCTCCGACACCTGGATCCGGGGGGCCTTCGCCCTGGAGCAGGGCTTCATCTTCACCTCGATGATCCTGGCCGCCGCCACCGTGGCGGTGATCGAGCGCCGCTTCCTCCGGGCCGGGCTCTGGATGCTGCTCGCCGCCGCGCTCGCCGCGGCCGGGCTGGTCCACGGGTTCACCTACACGCCGGGCGACACGGCGCTCCGCCTCGGCCCCGCCTGGCCCTGGGCAGCCGGCTACCTGGCGGTGGCGGCGGTCTTCCTCCTCGCCCCCCTCCTCACCGAGCCGGGCGAGGGGCACTGACCTGGGGCAGCGCCGGTCTCGCCCGGCTTGCCGGGGATGGCTCGTGTCATCGCGCTGCTCGCAGCTCTGTCGATCCTCGCTTCACCGGCGCTGGCTCGGGCGGAGGAGAAGGGCGCGTCCGCGCCCTCCGGGATCGCGGCGTTCACGACCTTCCCGCGGTTCGTCGAGGTGAGGATCTCGCCAGGGGTGGTCTCGCGCATGGACGCCGCCTGGGCGACGCCGCCCGCAACGCCCGCGCCTGCTCCGGCCTCACCGCGCTGACCGGCGCGGGCCCCGGCACCGCTCACTCCTTCCACTTCGCGTTGTGCCGGGAGATGCGCAGCCGGATCCCGTCGATCTCGTCCCGCTCCAGGTAGCCGCGCTCGACGAAGAACTCGCCGATCCGCTTCTGGAGGCGGAGCTGGCGGCCGAGGACCGCGAGGAGCTGGAAGGCGCTCAGGTAGCCGAGGCGCACGGCGTACTCGCCGAAGGGGACCTGGTGGGCCTCGGCGAGGCGGCGGCGCTCCAGGATCTCGGCCACGTCCCCGGGGGTGAGGAAGCCCCAGTCGATCGCGATCCGCCCCACCGCCGGCCGCTGCCGCCGCTGCCAGGAGATCGCCTCGACGAAGGCGGTCCAGGGGACGCGCCCGGAGTAGTAGAGGTACTCGGCGAAGCGGAGCCGGCGCCGCGGGAGGTCCTCGGGCCGGACGGAGACCCGGGCGCGAGCGCCGGGGAAGTCCCGGGCCGGCTCGGGGGTGGCGGGGCGCGGCGCGGCGCGCGGCGGGGGATCGGGCGGGGGCGGCCGGGTGGTGGTCCAGGGCTCCCCGGGCGGGCGGCGGCGGGCCCGGGCGGCCGGCCGCGGAGGCGGCGGGGGAGCGGCGGCGCGCGGCAGCGGGCCGGCGCGGAGCGCCGAGAGGACCCGGTAGGCGTCCGCCACCCGGCGGAACTCGCGGGCGAGCTCGCCTTCGCTCCGCCCCACCGCCCGGGCGCGATCGGGGTGCGTCTCCATTGCGCGGCGGCGGTAGGTGGTCTTGAGGTCGTCGCGCCAGCCGTGGCCGTCGGCCGCGAAGCTCGGGCCGAAAAGGACCCGGCCCGCGGCCACGACCTCCTCCAGGCTGATCTCCAGGATCTCCGGCACGCCCACGCCCGTCCGGGCGCAAGCGATATCGCCCGATGCCCATCCCCTATCGCGCGCCGGGGGAGCGGGCCAGTTTTCGGCCGCCCGATCGACGGGAGGCCGCGCGCAGGGCGGGTCCGGACGGACCTCCGCCTACTTGCCGGCGACCTTCACCGTGAGCGTGGTCCACTGCGGGCCGGGACGGCCCGAGGCGTCGGCGCCGGGAGCCCACTCGCACCGGCCGATCGCGGAGGTGATCGCGGCCAGCACCGGCTCCGGCATGGGGGTGAGGGCGTGGACGAGACCGGGGGTGCCGGAGCCGTCCACCGCGAGCCGGACGGTCGCCGCGCCCACCGCCCCGCGGTAGTCGGGCGGGACCGCGAGGTGGCGCTCGACGCAGCTCGGGTCCCGGAGCGACGGGCGCAGCGCCCCGGAGCCGGCCGGCGCAGGAGGCGGCCCGGCCGGCGCCGGCTCGAAGGTGAAGCGCACCAGGTGCGGACCGGAGTAGCCGTCGGCCGCGACCGGGAACTCCCACTCGCCGACCACGTCGCGCACGCAGGCCTCGAGCGGCGCGTCCTCGGGGACGCTCGCCGAGCGGACGTCGGCGGGCCGGCCGTCGGCGTCGACCAGGAACAGGGCCAGCACCTCGGCCTTCCCGTCGATGGCCCGCGGGGCCTCGTAGCAGGCGCCGAGCTGCAGGCGCCGGAGCGCCACCAGCCCCTCGACCGCCGGGTCGGCGGCCTGGCTCTCGCCCGAGGCCACCTCGACCCCGAGCCGGGCACGGAGCGGCGGCGGCACCTGGGCCTGGAGCGACGGCGTCGGGCGGCGCGCCTCCTCCGGCGAGCGCTTGTGCCCGGTGCTGGCGGGCGAGAGGTCCCCGGGGTGGAAGCCGCCCGCGCCCGGGATGCCGAGCGCGTAGCTGCCCCGGCCGTCCACCAGCCGGGTGGACGGGGTGCGGGAGCCGGGGGGCGGGGCCTTCTGATCCACCGCCAGACAGGCCGGCGCGACCGCCTGGGCGCAGGCCCGGGCCTCGAGCGCGCTCTGGGTGAGGTCGGGCGCCACCTCGGGGTGCTCGCGCACGAGCAGGGCGAGCCGGTGGCAGGCGAGGGCCAGGCCCGCCTCGCAGGAGCGGCGGTAGGCCTTCCCGGCCTGGCCCAGCTCCCGCGGGCCGAGCTTCCCCTGCTCGAGGGCCGTGCCGAGGTCGAGGCAGCCCTCCGGCACGCCGGCGTCGCAGGAGGTCCGGAAGAGCCGGAGGATCCGCCCCTCGTCGGCCGGGGCGCTGCGATCCTCGTCGGGGAGCGGCGCCACCCCCTCGGCGAGGAGCGCCCCCTGGTTCGAGCAGGCGAGGGCGCTGCCCTGCTCGCAGGCGCGCCGCGAGAGGGCCACCGCGCGCTCGTCGCTCTGCGGGAGCGCGCGGCCGATGGCGTAGAGCACGCCCAGGTCGGCGCAGCCCGCCGGGTCGCCGAGCTCGCAGGACTGGATGAGGAGCCCGGCCGCCAGCCGGTCGTCGCGGGGCACGCCCTCGCCCAGCAGGTACGCCCGCCCGAGCGTCCGGCAGTCGGCGGGGAACCCCCGCGCGCAGCGGCCGCCGAGGGCGCCGGGGTCGGGCGCCGGACCGGCCGGGCGCGGACCTTCGGGTGCCGTGGCGCAGCCCAGAACGGCGGCGAGGGCGAGCGAGGCGAGGAGCGGCGGCTGGCGCATGGACGCACTTAACCATGGTTCGGGATGCCCGATCACCTTCGGCGTCCCGGGATCGCGCCATGGTTCTGGTACCTTGGAGCGGGGAGGGGGGTCCCTTCCGGCCCCGGGGGCGGCCGTGCGATAAGGGGGACCCCATGCTGCGGAAGATCGTCCGGATCGACGAGGAGCGGTGCGACGGCTGCGGGCAGTGCATCCCCGCCTGCGCCGAGGGCGCCATCGCGCTCGTCGGCGGGAAGGCGCGGCTCTCCGCCGACGTCCTCTGCGACGGGCTCGGGGCCTGCCTCGGCGAGTGCCCCCGGGGCGCCATCACCGTGATCGAGCGGGAGGCGGAGGCCTTCGACGAGGGGGCGGTGTCCGCCCACCTGGCGCGCCGAGGCTCCGCCCCGCCCGTCCACGCCCCCGCGCCGACCGCCCGGCCTCCCTCGCCGGCGGGCCGCCCCCGGCTCGCCGTCGTGTCCGATCCCGCCCCCGAGCCGGGCGGGGGGTGCCCGGGCTCCCGGCCGCGCACGCTCCCCGGCCGGACGCTCTCCGTCGTGCCCGGCGGCCCTTCCGCCCCGGGCGCGGCCGCCGCGAGCCGGCTCGGCCACTGGCCGGTGCAGCTCCAGCTCGTGCCCCCCGCCGCCCCCTACCTCCAGGGCGCCGACCTGCTGGTGGCGGCGGACTGCGTCCCCTTCGCCTATCCGCGGTTCCACGAGGACCTGCTCGCCGGCCGCGCGGTGGTGATCGCCTGCCCGAAGCTCGACGACAACGGCCTGAACGCCCGGAAGCTCGGGGAGATCCTCTCCCGCTCCGACGTCCGGAGCGTCACGGTGGTGCGGATGGAGGTCCCCTGCTGCGGCGGGATCTCCATGGCCGCGCGCCAGGGGCTGGCCGCGTCGGGCAAGGACCTCCCGCTCCGGGACGTGGTGATCGGCGTCGACGGCGCCCTCCGCGGCCCCGCCGGCTCCTGACGCCGCCCACCCGGCGGGCGAGGCCTCGCGGGGCGGGCTCCACCCGGGGCGCTGACCGGCGCGCCGCCCGGGGCGATCCCCCTCCCGTGCAGGCGCGGATCCTCCTCTTCTCCCTCGAGGACCTCCGGGCGCGCTACGGGAGGGCCCTCCCGCCGGGCGCCGACCCGCGCCACGACACCAGCGCCTTCAGGGCCTTCCGGGAGGCGCTCCTCGCCTCGGCGGCGGCCGCCGCGCACGGGCCGGCCGAGCTCTCCATGTGGTGGGAGGGGACGTACAACGGCTACGCCCTGGCGGTCGCGCTCGCGCCCCCCGGGCCCCTGGACGGCCTCGACCCATCGTCGATCTGCCCCGCCGACGCCGAGAGGGTCGCGGAGCCGCGGCCGGACCGCTATCCTCTCGCGCGCGTCGGGCCGGGGCGCGCCGAGGTGGCACGCGACGGCGGCGGCGCCACCTACGAGGCGCCCTTCGGAGCGGCCACCGGCCACTTCGGGGCGCCGGGCATGCGGAGGATCCCATGAAGGCGGTGCTCTTCACCGGCAAGGGCGGCCCGGAGGTGGTCGCCTTCCGCGAGCTGCCCGATCCGTCCCCGTCGCGGGGCGAGGTCCGGGTCCGGGTCCGCGCCGCCGCCTTGAACCGCGCCGACCTGCTCCAGCGGCGTGGGCTCTACCCCCCGCCGCCCGGCCATCGCGAGGACCTCCCCGGGCTCGAGCTCGCGGGCGAGGTCGAGGCGCTCGGGGAGGGGGTGACCGCCTGGAAGCCGGGGGACCGGGTGATGTGCATCACCGCCGGGGAGGCCCAGGCCGAGCGCTGCGTGGTCCACGAGCGGATGCTGCTCCCCGTCCCGGCCGGCCTCTCCCTCGAGGAGGCGGCCGCCATCCCCGAGGCGGGGATCACCTCCCACGACGCCCTCTTCACCCTGGGCGCCCTGCGGCCCGGCTGGCCGGTCCTGATCCACGCCGTCGGCTCCGGGGTCTCGACCGCCGCCCTCCAGATCGCCAGGGCGGCGGGCGCCACCGTGATCGGGACCTCCCGGACCGCCGCCAAGCTCGAGCGGGCGAAGGCGCTCGGCCTCGACCACGGCCTGCTGGTGGGCGGGGAGGAGCCGCGCTTCGCCGAGGAGGTGCGCCGCCTCACCGGGAAGCGGGGCTGCCCGGTGATCCTCGACTTCGTGGGCGGGCCCTACGTGGCGGAGAACCTGGCCGCGCTCGCGTCCGGAGGCCGGATCGTGGTGATCGGGACCCTGGGCGGGGGGAAGCCCACCGTCGACCTCGGGCTCCTCATGCGGGCCCGGGGGGCGATCGTGGGGACGGTGCTCCGGCCCCGGCCCATCGAGGAGAAGATCGCCGCCACCCAGGCCTTCGCGCGGGACGTCCTGCCCCTGGTCGCCCGGGGGCTGGTGAAGCCGGTGGTGGACGCGGTCCTCCCTGCCGCCCAGGCGCGGGAGGGGCACGAGCGGATGGAGCGGAACGAGTCCTTCGGGAAGCTCGTCCTCCGGTTCGACTAGCGTGCGCGCCCTCTCCTCCTCGGAGCCGTCCGCGCCGCCGGCCCTCGCCCCCCCGCGCCGCGAGCTCACCGGCCGCGCGGTGGCGGTGGCCCTCTGCGTCGCCGCCCTGATGGGCGCGGCCGAGCCCGCGGTGGTCCTCCGGATCGGCTACGGCCCGAACATGTCGGTGGTGAGCGCCTTCCTCGGCTTCATCGTCATCTCCCTCGTCGGGCTGGTCACCGGGGTGCGGGGGACGCGCTGGGAGAACAACCTGGTCCAGACCGCCGGCACCGCGGCCGGCTCCGGGGTCGGCTTCATGGCCACCAACCTGGCCGCGGTCGACATGCTGAACCAGCGCGGGCTCATGAACCTCCACCTCACCCCGCTCCAGATCTTCGCCTGGCTGGCGCCGGCGGGGCTGCTCGGGGTGCTGCTCGCGGTGCCGCTCCGCAAGCACTACATCGACCAGGAGGACCTCCGCTTCGCCGACGGGACCGCAGCGGGCGAGACCCTGCTCGTCCTCGATCAGGGGCCGCGCGAGGCCGGGCCGCGCGTGGCGGCCCTGGGCGCGGGCGGCCTGATCTCGGCCGGGCTGACGCTGGCGCGCCAGGCGTTCGGGTGGCTCCCGGACGCGGTCCAGTTCTGGTTCCTCTCCCCGCACGCCGACGTGCTCCGGCTGGGGAGCGAGCTCGGGGTCCTCTCCCTCGGGGCAGGGCTCCTGGTGGGCCTGCGGGTCACGCTCTCGATGGGACTGGGCATGATCCTGGCCTGGGTGGTGGCCCCCGGTCCGCTCCTCCGCAACGGGATCGTGCCGGAGCTCTCCTTCAACCTGATCCTCCAGCGCTGGATCATGTGGCCCGCCACCGGGCTGATGGTGGCGGGCGGGCTCACCGCGCTCGCCCTCAAGTGGCGGGTGATCGCGAAGACCTTCCACGGCCTGGGGGCGCGGGGGCACGACGACGGCGGCGACCTCCCCATGCGCTGGGTGGTGCGGGGAGCGATCGCGAGCGCCCTGACCCTGGCCGCGGTCCAGCGGATCTCCCTCGGCTTCCCGCTCTGGCTCTCGGCGGTGTCGGTGCTCCTCTCCATCGTCCTCATGCTGGTGGGGATCCGGGTGCTGGGCGAGACCAACTGGGCGCCCATCAGCGCAATGGCCAACGTGATGCAGGCGGTCTTCGCGGTCCTCGCCCCGGGCCACGTGCAGGTGAACATGGTCGGCTCGGGGATGAGCGGCGCGGTGGCGGCCAACGGCGAGCACCTGATGCAGGACTACCGGGCGGGGAAGATCGTCGGCTCCACCAACCGGAACCTCACCTACCTCCAGCTCCTCGGCGTCCCGGTGGGCGCCCTGGCGGTGGCCATCGCTTACCCGCTGGTGCGGGACAAGTACGGCGTCGGGGGCGAGGGCGGGCTCACCTCGCCCATCAGCGTGAAGTGGGCCGGCTTCGCCGAGCTGCTCGCCAGGGGCTTCGGCACCCTGCCCCGGAGCGCGCTCGTCGCCCTGGCGCTGGCGCTCGTGGTGGGCGTGATCCTCACCCTGCTCGAGTCCCGCCCCGCCCTCGCCCGGTTCGTCCCCTCGCCCCCCGCGATCGGGATGGGGATGCTCATCCCCGCCTACGCGGTCGTGCCCATGGTGATCGGCGGCGTCGTCCAGGCGGTCTGGCAGCGGCGCTGGCCGCGCGGCGAGGGCGTCTACTGCATCCCGCTCGCCTCGGGGTTCATCACCGGCGAGGCCCTGGTCCTGCTCGCCCTGGCCGCGAGCTCGTTCCGCTGGTGAGCCGGCCCGCCCCCACGCGGCGCGACGTGGAGCGCGAGCGGGCCCGCGCGCTCGCCGCCCGGCGCGCCCTGCCCTGGGCGGCGGCCAGCGCCGCCGGCCTCGCCCTCCTCGTGGCGGTGGCGGGCGGCGGCTGGCGAGGGGCGGCGGTGGTGGGTGGGCTCGGGCTCGCCCTGGCGGGCTTCCTGCTCGCCGCGGCGGTCGCCCGCTGCCCGGCCTGCGGCGCGGCGCTCCCCTCCGGCGCTGCCGGGGGGGAGGGCTGCGCCCGCTGCCGGGCGCGGTTCGAGTGACGGCCGCCCGGGCCGCGCCGCGGACCCCTCGCTACCGCACGAACACGACGTGCGGGCTCATGTGCCGGGCGAGCGCGGAGCGGGTGAGCAGCACCAGCGCCTGCTGGCGCTTCCTCGCCCCGATGCCCGGGACCGCCTCGTAGGCGGCCGAGACGAGCTCGCCGAGCGTGGTGACGAGGCGCCGAGGGGCGCCCGTTCGGCGGGTGAGGTTTCGAGCCCTGGTCTTCATGTTCCCTCCTGGGTGACGGGCCAATGACCTTCCCTCCCTAGCAATCCGCTTGCCTTGGCCTCCGCCGCGGGGTTACAGGGGCTTGGCGCGCGGCGTGCCGGCCGGGCCTGTAAAGGCTTCAGCCTTCCCCGGGAAGGCCCGACAGCCCCGGCAGGGACCCGCGCGGCCAACCCCCCGAGAAAGCGCCGCTCCATGCCCTCCAAGCCCTCCCGCGAGCTGCAGACGTTCCCGAACCCGAAGCCCGGCCGCCCCTTCGTCATCTCGATGGAGTGCCCGGAGTTCACCTGCGTCTGCCCGATGACCGGGCAGCCGGACTTCGCCACCATCAAGCTCCGGTACGTGCCCGCCGAGCGCTGCGTGGAGCTGAAGAGCCTGAAGCTCTACCTCTGGAGCTTCCGCGACGAGGGGACCTTCCACGAGGCGGTGACCAACCGGATCTGCGACGACCTCGTGGCCGCCCTCGCGCCGCGCTGGATCGAGGTGGTCGGCGACTTCTCGGTGCGCGGCGGCATTCACACCGTCGTCACCGCCCGTCACGGCGACAAGCCGGCCGACGCCTGAGGCGCGCCCCTCGCAATCGCCCGGAGGGGCGGCGGCCGGCGCGCGCCCGCAGGTGGTGAACGGTGGGAGCGGGCTCGCAGGATCGCCGGGCCGCGGGGCCGGGGGTAGAATCGACCGGCTTGTCCGACCTGGCCCAGGCCGCCCCCGCCTTCGTGCCCGAGTCGCTCCTCGAGACCACGCTCGACGGGCGCTACGAGCTCACCGCCCACCTGGCGAGCGGCGGGATGGGAGCGGTCTTCCGGGCCCGGCACGTCCACCTGCGCAAGGACGTGGCGGTGAAGGTCCTCCGGCCCGAGCTCTCGTCCGCCCCGGAGATCGTGGAGCGGTTCCGCCGCGAGGCGGAGATCGCGAGCGCCCTCGAGCACGAGAACATCGTCCGGGTCACGGACTTCGGCCGGAGCGAGCAGGGGCTCCTCTTCCTGGTGATGGAGCTGCTCACCGGGGAGAGCCTCTTCGATCGGCTTCGCCGCGAGGGGTTCCTCCCGCCCGAGCAGGCGGTCCCCATCCTCTGGCAGGTCTGCGCCGGGCTGGACGCCGCCCACGCCATGGGGGTGGTCCATCGGGACCTCAAGCCGGAGAACGTGTTCCTCGCCCGGAGCGCGAGCGGGCGCGAGGTCACCAAGCTCCTCGACTTCGGCATCGCCAAGCTCGCCACCCCGGCCGCCGGCGGCGGGACGCAGGCGGGGATCGTGGTCGGGACCCCCGAGTACCTCGCCCCCGAGCAGGCGACCGGGGGGCCGGTGGACGCCCGCGCCGACCTCTACGCGGTCGGGCTCATCGCCTGGAAGACTTTGGCCGGACGCCACCCGTTTCGCGCCGAGGACCAGCGCGCCCTGCTCATGATGCAGGCCACCCAGCCGGTCCCGCTCCTCACCGAGGCGCGCCCGGACCTCGCCGCCCTGCCCGCCCTGGTGAGCGTGGTGGCGCGGGCCTGCGCCAAGGACCCCGCCGGGCGGCCCCCCAGCGCCGCCGCGCTGCGGGATCAGCTCGCCGCCGCCCTCGGCCCGGCCTTCCTCGTGCCCCCGGGGGCGACGCCCGCGCCGCCGCCTCACCTCTCCCCGCGGAGGCTGACGCCGGTGATCGGCCACGCCAGCGATCCCACCATCTCCCTCCCCTCGCAGCCCACCCCGCCCCGCCCGCCCGCGCTCCGCCGCGCGGCGGCCACGGTCTCGGGGGCGGCGCGGGGCGTGTGGACCGGCGGCTGGACGACGATCGCCTGGGCCCGCTCCCACCCGCTGGTCACCGCCGCCCTCGCCGCCGCCCTCCTGGCGGCCGCCGGGGGCGTCTGGCTCGCCGCCTGGCACCGGGCCCGCCCCGCGGCCGAGGCCCGGGCCCGGCTCGCGGCGGGGGACCCCAAGGCCGCCCGCACCGTCGTCGACGACGCCCTCGCCAGCCGCCCCGGCGATCCGGAGCTCCTGCGCCTCCGCGGCCAGGCGCTCCACCGCTCCGGCCAGGTGGATCAGGGGATCGAGGCCTACCGGGCGGCCCGGGCCTCCGGCCCGCTGGACGCGCCGGCGCTGCAGGATCTCGCCCAGGACCTGGGGCGCGAGCGGAGCCTCGCCGATCACGCCGCGCGGGTGCTGCGCGAGACCGGGGCGCCGGCCGTCCCTGCCCTCCGCGGGGCGGCGCTGGAGGGGCCGGGCGTACAGCGGGCCCGCGCCCTGGCGCTCCTGCGCGACCTCGGCGCCGAGGATCAGGTCGACCGGGTCCAGGCCTACGGCGCGCTCCTCGCCGACCCCGACTGCGAGCT
>DATKAL010000022.1:0-7641 GCA_035498135.1 Anaeromyxobacter sp. | reverse complement strand
CGGGTCGACCGACCACTCCTTGAAGAGGACGTGCTTCTTCGCCCCGTCCGTCTCGAGGGTGAGGACGGTGTTGAACCGGTGCGGGGTCTCGATCGCCTTGAGGAGCAGGGCGGGATCGACCGCGACGTGGGTGGGCACGCTCTTGCGCCCGTACACCACGGCGGGGATGAGGCCCTTGGCGCGCAGGCGGCGAGCGGGGCCCTTGCCCTTCTCTTCGCGGCGCGCAGCGGTGACGACGGTCTCGGCCATCTCTTCCTCCCAGTGGACTCGCGCCGGCTATCGGGCGGGAGGGGCCTTCGCGGAAAAGCGCTCGGGCCCTGGGTCGTTGCTGGAGGTCCCGGGCAGCGTGGGACCGGTGGAGGGCGGGTGATTAGCCGAAAAGCCGCGCGCGGTCAAGCGCTTCGCGGCCGATCGCGGCCGCCCGGCCCCGCCGGCGCTGGCCGGTCCTAGACGAAGAGCGACGAGAGCGAGTCGGCCGAGTGGATCCGGCGGATCGCCTCCGCCAGGATGCCGGCCACCGTGAGGCTCCGGATCTTGCGGCACTCGGCCGCCCCGGGGGCGAGCTTGATCGTGTCGGTCACCACGATCTCCTCGATGGGGCTCTTCATGATCCGGTCCACCGCCGGGCCGGAGAGGACGGCGTGGGTGGCGTAGGCGTAGACCTTGGTCGCGCCCTTGTCCACCAGGGCGTTGGCCGCCTGCGTGAGGGTGCCGGCGGTGTCGATCATGTCGTCGAGGAGGACCGCGATCTTGCCCTGGACCTCGCCGATCACGTTCATGATCTCGGCCACGTTCGGCTTGGTCCGTCGCTTGTCGACGATGCCCAGGGTCGAGCCGAGCCGCTTCGAGTAGGCGCGGGCCCGCTCCACGCCGCCGGCGTCGGGGGAGACGATCACCACGTTCTGGCCGTCGCCGTCGAAGCGCTTGCGCATGTGCTCGAGCAGGACCGGGGCGGCGTAGAGGTGGTCGAAGGGCACGTTGAAGAAGCCCTGGATCTGGCCGGCGTGCATGTCCATCGAGATGACGCGCGAGGCGCCGGCGGCCTCGAGCAGGTCGGCCACGAGCTTCGCGGTGATGGGGACGCGCGGCGCGGACTTCCGGTCCTGGCGGGCGTAGCCGTAGTAGGGGATGACGGCGTTGATCGAGCCGGCCGACGCGCGCTTCAGCGCGTCGATCATGATGAGCAGCTCCATCAGGTTCTGGTTCGCGTCGGGCGAGGTCGACTGGATGATGTAGGTGTCGAGCCCGCGGACGTTCTCGCCGATCTCCACCTGGATCTCGCCGTCGGAGAAGCGGCCGACGGTGGCCCGGGCGAGCGGCCGCCCCAGCTCGCCGCAGATCGCCTCGGCGAGCGGACGGTTCGAGTTGCCCGAGAAGACCCGGAAGTCGGGGAGGGATCCGTTCGAGTGGTTCATCGTGGAGCGCTCCGCTCGCTCTTCGAGCTCGAGAGAGGATGGGCAGCTGCGCGGGCCGACACCGCGCCGTCACCAGGCGGCGCCCTTATACCGGAAGGGTCCGACGCCCGTCGACCGGGGGCCGAAACGCCCCATCCGCCGGCCCGTTGCGCCCTGACGAAGGATCAGTCCTCGTGGGGGTCGGTCCCGGTCGGGCGGGGGCTCGTGCCCTTCTTCACCTCACGCTCGTACTCGGCGAGGATCGTGCGCTCCATCTTCTCTCGCGTCTCGGAGTTGAGCGGGTGGGCGATGTCCTTGAAGGTCCCGTCCTTCCGGCGCTTCGCGGGCATGGCGATGAAGAGCCCGGAGTTGCCGTGGATCACCTTGAGGTCGCGGACGACGAAGCAGTGGTCGAGGGTGATGGTGACGTAAGCCTTCAGCTTCTCTTCGTTGACCGGGAAGACGCGGACCTCGGTGATCTCCATGGCGTGACCCTCGGTTGCCGTCCCACCGTCCGCGCGAGGAGGACCCTGAGCCGCGGTGCCCGCTGCGCCTCGATGGCCCGGGCGGCGCCGCGTGCCGCTCTCCGGCTCGGGAAGACCCCGAACACGGTCGGGCCACTCCCGGACATTATAGCGGCCGTCGCGCCCTGCCCCACGAGTAGCCCCAAGAGCGGCAGGAGCGCGGGGTGCTGCGCCACGCAAGCTCCCTGCAGGTCGTTCCCGACCAGGGATGCCCGGAAGGGGTGGGCCCGGCCGAGCGGCCGGATCGCCGTCCCGTCCCGGGCCCGATCGAGCCACCGGTAGGCGTCGCCGGCCCGGATCGCGAGCCGCGGGTCCTCGGGGTAGAGGAGCACGAGGTCGAGCGGGGGTACGCTCGCCGGCCGAAGCCGCTCCCCGCGTCCGCCCGCCCAGGCGGGGCCCTTGCCGAGGAAGAAGGGGACGTCCGAGCCGACCGAGAGGCCGATCCGGGCGAGCGCCGCGGGGGCGACGGGGAAGGCGCGGGCGAGGCAGCGGAGGACGGCGGCCGCGTCGGAGGAGCCTCCACCCAGCCCGGCGGTCACCGGGGTTCGCTTCTCGATCCGGATCGCCACGCCGCGGGAGAGGCCCAGGGCCTCGCGGAAGGCGCGGGCCGCCCGGGCGGCGAGGTTCGCGTCGCCGTCGAGCTCGGGGAAGCCGGGGACGGCGCAGGTGATCGGCCCGTCGCGGGTCGACACCCGCACCTCGACCCGGTCGCCGAGGTCGAGCGGGGCCATGAGCGAGAGGATCTCGTGGTAGCCGTCGGCGCGGGCCGGCCCCACGCGCAGGACGAGGTTCACCTTGGCGGGGGCGAGGGTGACGAGGCGCACGGCCCCCTGTACCACAGCGGTCGCGGTTTCCGAATCCCGCGCCATCGGCTAGATCCGGGCGAGCCGCGATGCGCGCCGCCCTCCTCCTCGCCGCCCTCCTCGCCGCCTGCGGGCGCCGCCCGGCGCCGGTCGCCATCACCGTCACCAGGAACGGGTACGAGCCCTGGCGGATCGAGGCCCGGCGGGGCGTGCCGCTCGAGCTGGTGGTGACCCGCATCACCGACGAGACCTGCGCCACCGAGATCGTCATCCCCGACGCCGGGGTGGACGTGCCGCTCCCGCTCGGCGAGCCGGTCCGGATCGCCTTCACCCCGGAGCGGACCGGCCCGCTCCGGTTCTCCTGCCGGATGCGGATGTTCCAGGGGGTCGTCGAGGTGCGCTGACCCCGGCCGCCCGGCCGGCTGCCCGGGCCAGCAATTAGGAGGAGGCTTCCGCGGCCGGGGGGATTATGCTCCCGCCCCGTGCGCGACCTGTCCTACGACCACGTCCCCTTCCACATCAGCGAGATCGAGCATCGGTACGGCGAGAACGTCCACGTCATCGCCAACCCCTTCCTGCTCGGCCAGCTCGCCACCCTCTGCGCCAAGGAGACCTCCCAGCCGGAGATCAACCGGCTGGTGCGGCTCCTCTACGAGGACCTGATCCGCACCGTCCTCAACGCCGAGTTCCCGAGGCGGCGGGTGGCGGTGCCCACCCGGATGATCGACAGCTCCCCCCAGGCGATCTTCGAGGGGGAGGTGATCGATCGGCAGGTGCGCGCGGTCACGGTCAACATCGCCCGGGCCGGGGCGGTCCCCTCCCAGCTCGCCTACGACCTGCTCAACGAGACCCTCGAGCCGGCGCTGGTCCGCCAGGACCACATCATCATGAGCCGGATGCTGGGGGAGAACGAGGAGGTGGTGGGGGCCGGGATCGGCGGGATGAAGATCGGCGGGGACGTGGACGACGCGTTCCTCCTCTTCCCCGACCCCATGGGCGCCACCGGCTCCTCGCTCGCCACCGCCATCGAGACCTACAAGAAGAAGGTCCCCGGGAAGCCGCGGCGGATCGTGAACATCCACCTGATCGTCACCCCCGAGTACCTGCGGAACATGACCAAGGCCCACCCGGACGTGCGGATCTACGCCATCCGCCTGGACCGGGGCCTCTCCGCCCCAGACGTGCTCGCCACCGTCCCCGGCACCCGCTGGGACGACGAGCGCGGGCTCGACGATCACCAGTACATCGTCCCCGGCGGCGGCGGCTTCGGCGAGATCATGAACAACGCCTATGTCTAGGGTGGGCGAGGGTCGGGTCGACGTGCTCATCGCCGAGGCGGACCTCCGGGCCCGCATCGCGGAGATGGGCGCGGCCATCAGCCGGGACTACGCCGGCAAGCCCCTGGTGGTGATCGGGGTCCTGAAGGGGAGCTTCATCTTCCTCGCCGACCTGGTGCGGGCCGTCGACCTCCCCCTCTCCATCGACTTCATCGGCACGAGCTCGTACCAGGGCACCCGGAGCACCGGCGTGGTCCAGATCACGAGCGACCTCACCCGGCCCATCGACGGCAAGCACGTCCTCCTGGTCGAGGACATCGTCGACACCGGCCTGACCATGCGGTACCTCCTGGAGAACCTCGCCACCCGCAAGCCCGCCAGCCTGCGGCTCGCGGCACTGCTGGAGAAGCCGGCCCGGGCGCAGGTGCACATCCCCATCGACTACCGGGGGTTCGTGATCGGCGACGAGTTCGTGGTCGGCTACGGCCTCGACTGGGACGGCAAGATGCGCAACCTGCCCTACGTGGGCGTGGCGCGGACCTGAGAAGGCGAAAGGAAACGCGACATGGCAGCCTGCAGAACACCCTCGCAGCGCGGGAGCGCGAGCCGGGGGCTCCTCACCTTCGCCGCCATCGCCGGGCTGCTCGCCCTGGTCGCCTGGCTCGCCTCGGAGCGGAACGCCCGCACCTGGTACCTGGTCCCGGACGAGGGGCGGCTGGTGGTGATGAAGGGGATGCTCCTGCCCTACGGCCGGCAGGCCTTCAAGCCCTCCGACCCGACCCAGGCCCAGGCCTACGCCCCGCTGGTCTTCCCGCCCGGGAAGGCGCTGCCCGAGGAGCGCTCCTTCGAGGAGCGGAGCATGCTCGACCAGGCCCTCTACGACCTGCTGGCCGGCTGGGCGCGCGAGGACGTGCAGAGCGGGGACCCGGCGCGGATGGAGCGCGGGCTCGGGTTCCTCGCCCGGGCCGAGCGCCTGGCGGGGATCTCGCCGGCGCAGCGCGACGACCTGACCGCCCTCCGGGCCGAGTCCGGGTACCAGGAGGCGCGCCGGCTCCTCGACCGGGCGGCCGGCGAGCTCCGCGAGGCGGCCGAGAAGCTCCGCCTCACCGCCGCCTCGCGCTCGCCGCACGCGGTCGACGCGCAGGCCCTCCTCCACCCGGTCGAGGGGGCGGTGGAGCAGGCCGCCGCCGCGGCCCGGGCCGCCACCCCGCCCGGCCCCGAGGCGGCCCGCCCGGCCGAGGGCGCCCCGCCCGCCCCCCCCGATGCCGGCCGATAGCGGCCCCGGGGGAGCGCACCCGGCGTCCGCCGGTCGGGGAAGGGCGGGGAGGCGCCGGCCGAGGTAACATCGGCGGGCCATGGCCTCCTTCCACGCCCGCAACGGCGCCGGCGAGCTGCTCGCCCGCTACAGCTTCGTCGAGCCGCTCCTCGCCGGCCGGCGCGTGCTCGAGGTGGGCGCCGCCGCGGCGACCGGCGGGGCGAGCGCGCTCCTCCTCGCGGAGCGGGGCGCGGCCGCGGTGCTCTCGATCGTCGACGGCGAGGGCGACCTGGAGACCGCGCGCGAGGCCGGGCACCACCCCTTCGTCCAGTTCCGGGTGGCCCGCCTCGACGACCTGCGCGCCGGGACCTTCGACCTCGTCCTCCTCGCCGACGGGGCGGCTCTCGGCGGAGACCCCGCCCGGGTGGAGGCGCTCCGGCGGCTGCTCGCCCCCGGCGGGCGGCTCGTCACCGCCATCGCCGCCGGCGGGGCCGGCCTGGCCGAGCTGCTGGGCGAGCCTCCCCTCGCGGATCCGCCCGCCTACGAGCCGTTCGTGAGCGCGCTCGCCGAGCAGTTCCCCTCGGTGGAGGTCGCCGCCCAGTCGGCCACCGTCGGCTGGGTGTTCGGGATCGCGGCCGAGGGCGAGGACGAGCCGGACGTGGCGATGGACGGGGGGCTGGCGGGCACGCCCGAGACGGTCGCCTACGTCGCCGTCTGCGGGGACGAGCCGAGCGGGCTCTCCGGCGTCACGGTGGTGGCCCTCCCGGCCCGGGAGCTGCTGGAGGAGGCGGCGCGCCGCGCGGCGGATCGCGACCAGGGGAGGGCCGAGCTCGAGGAGGTGCGGGCCGCCGGTGCCGAGGCGCTCCGGGAGCGGGACGAGGCCCGGGCCGAGCGCGAGATCGCGGCCGGCGAGCGGGACGAGGCCCAGGCGGAGCGGGAGCTGGCGCGGGCCGAGCGCGACCAGGCCCGGGCCGAGGGGCTCGACGCCGCCCGAGGCCGGGACACCGCGCTGCGCGAGGCGGCCGAGGCGCGCGACGCCGCCGCCCGGGCCGGGGCCCGCGCGGAGGAGCTGCAGCGCGCGCGGCAGGCCGGCGAGGAGGAGCGCGCGGCCGCCGAGCGCTCGCTGGCCGAGGCCCGCGCCGCCCTGGAGGACGTGCGCCAGGAGCGGACCGCGGGGGAGGAGGAGCTGGAGCGCCTCCGGGCCGGGGCCGACCTGGCCGCCGCCCGGATCCGGGAGGTCGAGGCGCAGGCGGACGCCGAGCGGGACGCCGCCCTCGAGCTCCGGGCGGCGCTCGATCGGGCGGAGGAGGCGCTCGCCACCCGGGCCCGGGACCTGGAGGAGGCCCGGGCCGCGCTGGCCCAGCAGGCCGAGGCGCTGGAGGAGGCGGAGGAGAGCCGGGCCCGGGCGGAGACCGCCCTGGCCGAGCGGCGCGAGGCGGGGCTCGAGGCGGAGGCGGGGCTGCAGGCGGCCCGGGCCGAGGCGCAGGCGGCCAAGGCGGGGATGGAGTCGGCCCTGGAGCGCGCCACGGCCGCCGAGGCCCGGGCGGCCGATCTCGAGGACACGCTCGAGGACAAGGCCCGCGCCTCGGTCGAGGAGGCGGGCGCGCGCGAGGCGGAGCGCGCCCACGCGGCTGCGCTCGAGGCCGAGCTGGCGTCGGCGCGCCGGGCCCTCTCCGAGGCGCGCGCCGAGGCGGAGGCCGCCGCGGCCGAGGCGGCCTCGATCCGCGCCGAGCGGGCCGGGCTGGAGGCCGGGGCGGAGGCGGAGCGGACGCGTCTCACCGCCGAGCTGGAGGCGGCCCGGGCCGAGATCTCCTCCCTGGCCGAGGCTCGCCAGGCGCTGGCGGCGGCCGAGGCCGGCGGCGAGGAGGGGCGCCGGGCCCTGGCCGAGGCCCGCAGCGAGCTGGAGCGGGCCCGGGGGGAGGTGGAGGAGGCGAGGCGCCAGGTGGAGGAGGCGCGCCAGGCCGCCGAGGCGAGGACCGCCGAGCTGGAGCGCGAGGCGGGGGCGGTCCGCGAGGCGCTCGAGGCCCGCGCCGCGGAGCTGGTGGCGCGGATCGACTCCGGGGGGGAGCAGCTCCGGATCGCCGAGGCGCGCGCCGCCGAGGCCCACGCCCAGCGGGAGAGCGCCGAGGAGGCGGCCCGGGCGCGGGACGCGGAGGCGGCGGAGCGGGTGGCGGCCGCCGAGGCGCGGCTCTCCCAGGCCGGGCCGGCCGGGGAGCTGGACGCCGTGCGCGCCGAGCTGGAGCGGGTCCGGGCCGAGGGCGAGGAGCAGGGGCGGGCGCGGGCCGCACTGGAGGCCGAGCTCGCCCGGGTGCGGAACGCGGCCGACGCCGCAGAGGCCCAGGCGGCCGGCATCGACGCCGAGCTGCAGGCGATCCGCTGGGAGAAGGA